>NZ_BAAAGU010000016.1:0-105129 GCF_039524635.1 Streptomyces thermocarboxydovorans
GGCGCGGGCCGGCCGGGCCGCACCCTGCGGCGGCGGGCCGGCGCCTCGGAGGTGCCGTAGCCGACGAGGACATTGCCCGAGCCCTCCGAACGGGAACCTTCCGAACGGGGGCCTTCCGAGCGGGAGCCCTCGCCCTGCGTGCGGGTGCCCTCGGCCGCGGCGCCCGGCTCGCCCTGCCGGCCGGCGGGGCCGCCCTCGGACGTCTCCCCCACCGCGACCGTCAGCAGCGGCGCGCCGACGGGCAGTTCGGTGCCCTCCTCGCCGAAGCGGGCGGTGACCACACCGCCGTAGGGGCAGGGCACCTCGACCATCGCCTTGGCCGTCTCGACCTCGACGACGGGCTGGTCCACGGTGACCACGTCACCGACCTCGACCAGCCAGCGCACGATCTCCGCCTCGGTGAGCCCCTCACCGAGGTCGGGGAGCTTGAACTCCAGCACCTGTGCCATCAGCCCTCGGCCTCCCATTGCAGACGCCCCACGGCGTCCAGGATCCGGTCCACTCCCGGCAGGTGATGGCGCTCCAGCATCGGCGGCGGGTACGGGATGTCGAACCCGGCCACGCGCAGCACCGGCGCCTCCAGGTAGTGGAAGCAGCGCTCGGTGACCCGCGCGGCGATCTCCCCGCCCGGGCCGCCGAAGCCGCCCGACTCGTGGACCACGACCGCGCGCCCGGTGCGCCGCACCGAGGCGGCCACCGTCTCGTCGTCGAACGGCACCAGCGAGCGCAGGTCGACGACCTCGAGGTCCCAGCCCTCGGCCCGAGCCGCCTCCGCCGCTTCCAGGCAGACCGGCACGGACGGCCCGTACGTGATGAGTGTGGCGCTGCGTCCCTGCCGCCGCACCACGGCACGGCCGATCGGCTCGACGGGCGCCGGCTCCTCCGGGTTCCAGGAGTCCTTCGACCAATACAGCCGCTTCGGCTCCAGGAAGACCACCGGGTCGTCGGAGGCGATGGCGGCGCGCAGCAGCCCGTAGGCGTCGGCGACGGTGGCGGGGGTGACGACATGCAGGCCGGGCGTGGCCATGTAGTACGCCTCGGAGGAGTCGCTGTGGTGCTCCACGCCGCCGATGCCGCCGCCGTAGGGGACGCGGACGGTGATGGGCAGCGGCATCCTGCCGCGGGTGCGGTTGCGCATGCGGGCGACATGGCTGACCAGCTGCTCGAACGCCGGGTAGGCGAAGGCGTCGAACTGCATCTCCACCACCGGCCGCAGCCCGTACATCGCCATGCCGACCGCCGTGCCGAGGATGCCCGCCTCGGCCAGCGGGGTGTCCGTGCAGCGGTCCTCGCCGAACTCCTTGGCCAGGCCGTCGGTGATCCGGAAGACGCCGCCGAGGGTGCCGACGTCCTCGCCCATGACGTGCACGGACGGGTCGTCGGCCATGGCGTCGCGCAGGGCGCGCGTGAGGGCCTGCGCCATGGTGGCCGGCTTGACGGCGACAGTCGTCATCGCTGGGTCCCTTCCGACTCGGCCTCGGCCTCGAGCTCGGCCCTGAGCTGGGCCTGCTGCTCCCGCAGCTGCGGGGTGGGCTCGGCGTAGACGTGGGCGAAGAGTTCCATGGGGTCGAGGGCGGGGTCCTGGTTCATCCGCTCGCGCAGCGAGGCCGCCATGGTCTCGGCGTCCTGGCGGGCGGCGGCGATGCCGTCCTCGTCGAGCAGGCCGCGCGCGGTCAGCTCGCGCTCCAGCAACTGGATCGGGTCGTGCTGCTTCCAGGTCTCCACCTCGGCGTCGCCGCGGTAGCGGGTGGCGTCGTCGGCGTTGGTGTGCGCCTCCACCCGGTAGGTGATGGCCTCCACCAGGACCGGGCCGCCGCCGGAGCGGGCGTGCCGCACGGCGTCGCCGAGCACCTCGTGCACGGCGGCGGCGTCGTTGCCGTCGACCAGGCGGCCCGGCATGCCGTAGCCGACCGCCTTGTGCGCCAGGGACGGCGCGGCGGTCTGCTTGGCGAGCGGGACGGAGATGGCGAAGCCGTTGTTCTGGACGAGGAAGACCACCGGGGCCTGCCAGACGGCGGCGAAGTTCAGCGCCTCGTGGAAGTCGCCCTCGCTGGTGCCGCCGTCACCGACCATGGCGAGCGCCACCACGTCGTCGCCCTTGAGGCGGGCGGCGTGCGCGAGGCCCACCGCGTGCGGCAGCTGGGTGGCGAGCGGAGTGCTCAGCGGGGCCACCCGGTGCTCGTAGGGGTCGTAGCCGGTGTGCCAGTCGCCGCGCAGCAGCGTGAGCGCCTCCACCGGGTCCACGCCGCGGGCGACCACGGCGAGAGTGTCGCGGTAGCTGGGGAAGAGCCAGTCGCGCTCCTGCAGCACGAGCGCGGCGGCGACCTCGCAGGCCTCCTGGCCGGTGCTGGAGGGGTAGACCGCGAGACGGCCCTGCTTGGTGAGGGCGGTGGCCTGCGCGTTGTAGCGGCGGCCCTTCACCAGCTCGGCGTAGAGCCGGCGCAGCAGCTCCGGATCGGCCTTGGCCGCCGCCTCGGTGCCCAGCACCCGGTAGGGCTCCGCGTCGGGCAGCAGCGGCGCGGGGTCCGTGCGGGGCTGCCAGGCGGGCGGCGGGGTCGGCCGGTAGGCACCCCGCTGCTCCATGACCGTCATGACGGCACCTCCTCGTGGGAGCAACTCGGCCAGGCGCGTCGCCTGTGACGCGCCTCACCAACCGATTGTTCGGTCGCCGGCACATTTTGGCTACGGGTGGCGTCAGGCTGTGGACAAACGGTTCCTCAGGACCTGAGATAAATGCAGGACGTCCACATGAGAGAGGCGGGGGCGGGTGACTTCTGAACAAATGGCCGGGGTGTCGGAGGGGACGGGTCAGCTGCCGCCGCCGCGGCCGCTGGACTCGATCGATCAGGACATCCTGCGCATCCTGCAGGCGGACGGCCGCGCCTCGATACGGTCGGTCGCCGAACGCGTCCACGTCTCACGCGCCAACGCCTACGCACGGATCAACCGGCTCGTCGAGGACGGCGTCATCCGCGGCTTCGGCGCCCGCGTCGACCACGAGCGCGCCGGCCACGGCACCTCCGCCTACATCACCCTGAAGATCGTCCAGAACTCCTGGCGCACGGTCCGCGAGCAGCTGCGGCAGCTCCCCGGCGCCTCGCACATCGCCCTGGTGGGCGGGGACTTCGACGTCCTGCTGCTGGTGCACACCCCCGACAACCGGGCGCTGCGCGAGCTGGTCCTCACCCGCCTCCAGGCGATCCCGGAGGTGCTCAGCACCCGCACCCTGCTGGTGTTCGAGGAGGAGGATCTGGAACCGCAGGGGTGAGGGGGAGAGGGCGGCCCTTGTTGGCCGGTCAGCGGTCCGCTGTCAAAAGGTCAGCGGTCCACTCCCCAGCGCCAGAGCAGCTCGCCGCCGACGGGCACGGCAGCCCAGCGTTCGGCGGCGGCGTCCAGTCGCGGCCCGGTCCTGGCCAGTGCCTCCGCGTCGAGCGGCGCCGTCCCGACTCCGCGGCCCCCGATGGGCAGGCCGCTCCACGTGCCGGCGGAACTCACCCGCGCCCGTCAGCCGCCCTGCGCAGTCCCCCGAAGGCGAGCTGTGCCACCGCGTCGGCCACCTCGCGCTCGCTCATGCCGCGCACATCGGGCCGGTACCACTCGACGATCGAGTTGATCATGCCGAAGACCAGCCGGGTCACCAGGCCCGCGTCGATGTCGCCGCGCACGTCCCCGTCGGCCGCCGCCTCCTTCACCATCTGGGCCACCCGGTGGTCGAACTCGCGCCGCCGGTCCAGCGCCCACCGCTCGGTGCCGGTGTTGCCGCGCACCCTCAGCAGCAGCGTCACGTACGGCAGTTCGGCGATCAGCACCTCGACCATGCGCCGCACCACGTACTCCAGCCGCTCGGCGGGGCGCCCCAGGCGTGCCTGTTCCTCCTCGAGGATGCCGAACAGCTCGTCCAGCGCCCGGCTCACCGCCCGCCGCAGCAGCTCCTCCTTGCCGGAGACGTGGTGGTATATCGACGACTTGGAGATCCCGGCCGCCTTGGACAGATGCTCCATGGAGGTGCCGTCGTAGCCGCGCTCGTTGAACACCTGCACGGCCACGGACAGCAGGGTCTCCGGGGTGTACGTGTCCCGCTTGGCGTTGGTGTTGATGTCGCGCTTGGCGGTGGTCATGGGGTGCCCTCCCGCTTCTCGGTGGCATAGGCGTGCCGGTACAGCGCGAGCGACGGCGCGTAGCGGCCGCAGGCATCGCGCCGGTGCAGCTCGTCGAGGAGGGAGCAGGCCCATGTGCGGCCGAGCTTGCGGTCCCACTCGAAGGGCCCCAGAGGGTAGTTGACGCCGAGACGCATCGCGGTGTCGATGTCCTCCTCGGTGGCCACGCCCTTGGCGACGGCGTCGTACGCCAGGTCGATGATCCGCGCCACCGTCCGCGCGACGATCATGCCGGGGGCGTCGCCGATGACGCTGACCTTCTTGCCCAGCGCCTGGAACAGCCCGGTGGCCTCGGCGACGGTCCGCTCGGGGGTGTCCCGGTCGTGCGCCAGGGCGATGCGCGTGGCCTTGCGGTAGTCGAGGGCGAGGTCGAAGTGGACGAGGTCGCCGGACTCGACCGTGGTCCGTCCGTCGGCGAGGGCCAGCCGCCCGCCGCCGGGCAGCACCAGACCGGCGCGGCCGCCGTCGCCCCCGGCCGGCTTCTGCTCGCGCACCTCGATGCCCGCCTCGCGGATCAGGGTGAGCAGCTCGGCGGCCGGGCCGAGATCGCCCTCGGCGGTCACCTGCGCGGGCGCCGGGGCCTGCGGCGCCGTGTGCGGCTCGGGGCGCTCGGCGCCGTCGCGGTAGTCGTACCAGCCGTGGCCGCTCTTGCGGCCGAGCCTGCCGGACTCGACCAGGCGGCGCTGGGCCAGCGAGGGGGTGAACCGCGCGTCCTGGAAGAACGACTGCCACACCGAGTGGGTGACGGACTCGTTGACGTCCTGCCCGATGAGGTCGGTCAGCTCGAAGGCGCCCATCCGGAAGCCCCCGGACTCGCGCAGCACCGCGTCGATGGTGGCCGGGTCGGCGCCCTGGGACTCGTACACGGCGAAGGCCTCGGCGTAGAAGGGCCGGGCGATGCGGTTGACGATGAAGCCGGGGGTGTCGGCGCAGGCCACCGGGGTCTTGCCCCAGGCGCGGGCGGTCTCGTGGGCGCGCTCGGCGCATCCGGCGTCGGTGGCGAAGCCGGAGACCACCTCCACCAGCGGCATGAGCGGCGCCGGGTTGAAGAAGTGCAGGCCGACGAAGCGGCCGGGCACGCGCAGGGCGCCGCCGATGGCGGTGACGGACAGGGAGGAGGTGTTGGTGGCGAGGAGGCAGTCGTCGTCGACGATGTCCTCCAGCGCCCGGAACAGCTCCTGCTTGACGTCGAGACGCTCCAGGACGGCCTCCACCACCAGCGTGCAGCCGGCGAGTGCGGCGAGGTCGTCGACGGGCGTCAGCCGGGCGCGGGCGGCGTCCCGGTCGGCGGGGGTGAGCCGTTCCTTGTCGACGAGCCGGTCGAGGCGGGCGCCTATCGCTTCGGCCGCCTCCCGGGCCCGGCCGGGTGCGGCGTCGTAGAGCCGCACGGTGTGGCCCGCGACCAGCGCGACCTGGGCGATTCCCTGGCCCATGGTGCCGGTGCCGACGACGGCCACGGAGCTGCTGAGGTCGAGTGCTGTCATGAGCGCGATCCTCCCGCACGGGTTTTCCACAGATGCGGCGGACCCCCTTGTCCCGACCGATCGTTCGGTTACTCTAGCTCTGACCGCGCATTCCTGCCCACCTTTCTGCCAGGTCAGGAACTCGACGAAGAGTTCTGAAGACGAGGAGTTGGTCCCGTATGGCCGCCGAACTGACCGCGCACGAGCTGATCGCCCGGCACCGGCCCACCCTGGACCAGGCGCTCGAAGCGATCCGCACCCGCGCGTACTGGTCCCCCCACCCCGAGCACCCCAAGGCCTGCGGGGAGAACGGCAGCCTGGACCTGGCCGCGGGCAAGGCCGCCTTCGACGCCCTGCTCGGCACCCGCCTCGACCTCGGCCAGCCCGGCACCGACGGCTGGGTCGACGGCGAGATCTCCCCGTACGGCATCGAGCTGGGCGTGAGCTACCCGCACGCCGACCTCGACGTGCTGCTGCCCGCCATGAAGGCGGGGATGCGCGCCTGGCGCGACGCCGGCGCGGAGGTGCGCGCGGTGGTCTGTCTGGAGATCCTCAAGCGGATCAGCAACCGCACGCACGAGTTCGCGCACGCGGTCATGCACACCTCCGGCCAGGCGTTCATGATGGCGTTCCAGGCGGGCGGCCCGCACGCCCAGGACCGCGGCCTGGAGGCGGTGGCCTACGCCTACGTGGAGCAGGTGCGCACCCCTGACACCGCGGAGTGGACCAAGCCCCAGGGCAAGCGCGACCCGCTCGCGCTGACCAAGCAGTTCATCCCCGTCCCGCGCGGCATCGGCCTGGTCATCGGCTGCAACACCTTCCCGACGTGGAACGGCTACCCGGGCCTGTTCGCCTCCCTCGCCACCGGCAACGCCGTCCTGGTCAAGCCGCACCCGCGGGCGGTGCTGCCGCTCGCCCTCACCGTGCAGGTGGCGCGCGAGGTGCTCGCCGAGGCCGGCTTCGACCCCAATCTGGTCGCGCTCGCCGCCGAGCGACCCGGCGAGGGCATCGCCAAGGCCCTGGCCACCCGCCCGGAGATCCGGATCATCGACTACACCGGCTCCACCGAATTCGGCGACTGGCTGGAGGCCAACGCCCGCCAGGCGCAGGTCTACACCGAGAAGGCCGGCGTCAACACGGTGCTCGTCGAGTCCACCGACAACTACAAGGGCATGCTCTCCAACCTGGCGTTCTCGCTGTCCCTGTACAGCGGCCAGATGTGCACCACCCCGCAGAACCTGCTGATCCCCCGCGAGGGCATCACCACCGACCAGGGCCCCAAGTCCTACGACGAGGTCGTCGCCGACCTGGCCAAGGCCGTCGACGGCCTGCTCGGGGACGACGCCCGCGCCAACGCCCTCCTCGGCGCGATCGTCAACCCGGACGTCAAGGCCCGCCTGGAGGCCGCCGCCGGCCTCGGCGAGGTCGCCCTCGCCTCCCGCGAGATCACCAACCCGGAGTTCCCGGGCGCGGTGGTGCGCACCCCGGTGATCGTGAAACTGGACGGCTCCAAGCCCGACGCCGAGGCCGCCTACCTGAGCGAGTGCTTCGGCCCGGTCTCCTTCGCGGTCGCGGTCGACTCCGCCGGCGACGCGCTGGAGCTGCTGCGGCGCACCATCCGCGAGAAGGGCGCGATGACCGTCGGCGCCTACACCACCTCCCCGGAGGTCGAGGACGGCGTGCGCGAGGTCTGCCTGGAGGAGGCCGCCCAGCTCTCCCTCAACCTCACCGGCGGGGTGTACGTCAACCAGACGGCCGCCTTCTCCGACTTCCACGGCTCCGGCGGCAACCCGGCCGCCAACGCGGCGCTGTGCGACGGCGCGTTCGTCGCCAACCGCTTCCGCGTGGTCGAGGTGCGCCGGGAGGCGTGAGCCTGAGCCTCATTGCCTGAGGTCCGGGCTCAGTCGGGTGCGCCCCCGAAGGCGCTCCAGTGGTACAGCGTCATCGCCACACTGGTGGCGAGGTTGTAGCTGGAGACCTGGGGGCGCATCGGCAGCGCCACCAGATGGTCGGCCCGCGCCCGCAGCTCGGGCGTGAGCCCGGTGCGCTCGGAGCCGAAGGCGAGCAGCGCGTCGTCGGGCAGTTTCAGCGAGCGGATGTCCTCGCCCTCCGGGTCCAGCGCGAACAGCGGGCCCGCCGGCAGCTCGTCCACGGCCAGCCGCTCCACGGCGGTCGCGAAGTGCAGCCCCGCCCCGCCGCGCACCACGGTGGGGTGCCAGGGGTCGAGCGTGCCGGTGGTGACGACCCCGGTCGCCCCGAAACCGGCGGCCAGCCGGATCACGGCCCCGGCGTTGCCCAGGTTGCGCGGCTGGTCGAGGACCACGACCGGCGCGGTGCGCGGAGTCCGGGTCAGCCGCTCCAGATTGCCCGCTCGGGACGGCCGTACGGCCAGAGCGGCCACGGCGGTGGGATGCGGGCGCGGGACCAGCGAGGCGTACGTCTCCTGCGGCACCTCGGTCAGCAGCCCGGCCAACGTGTCCCGGACGTCCGGTGCCAGATCGTCGGCCAGGGCGAGCGCGGCGGCCTTGTCGGCGGCGACCGCGACGGGGACCTCGGCGCCGAAGCGCAGCGCGTGCTTGAGGGCGTGGAAGCCGTCGAGCAGGACGGCACCGTCGACCAGCCGGCGCCAGGCGGCCACGGCGTCCGGCGCGGTGGCCGGAGGCTCGCCCTTGCGGGGCGTGCCCTGAGAGTCGGTCATGCCCAGCAGCCTACGTGCGCGGACGCGGGCCTCCTCCGGGTGCGCCAGGGGAGGGCTCGGGGGCGGAGGCCTGGGCGTTCCGGGTCTCCTGCGCCTTCCGAGCGGGATCGTCCGGGAGCCGTTGCGGCGGAAGAGGGGGCCTCAGGGGCTGTCCTTGCATCGGGGAGACTCGCTCTGCGAGACGTTGCTCCGGGGAGCCTCGTTCCGCGAGCCGTTGCTTCGGGAGCCGCTGCCGGGGGAGGGACAAGACGCCCGTGGGGCCGCGCCCGAGCAGCCGGGCCCGTGCGCGTGCCGCGCCGTCGCCCAGGCGGCGCAGGAACGACGTCGGCAGGAAGACCATGTCCACCGCGATCATCGCCAGCGAGAAGAACGGCAGCCCCAGCACGACCGCGATCACCGCGTGCTCGGTGATCATCAGCGCCAGCAGGACGTTCTTCACCCGCCGGTTGAACAGCGTGAACGGGAAGGCGACCTGCACGATGACCGTGCCGTAGGTCATCAGCATCACCAGGGTGCCGCTGGCGGCCAGCAGGCCGGCGAGGCCCGGCCAGGGGGAGAAGTACTCCAGTTGCAGCGGGTAGTAGACGGCCGTGCCGTCCTGCCAGCGGGAGCCCTGGACCTTGTACCAGCCGGCCGTGGCGTAGATCAGACACGCCTCGGCCATGATCACCAGCAGGGCGCCGTTGTGCACGATGTTGGCGACGACGTCCAGCAGGATCCGCGGCTGCGGGCTCCGGCCGAGGCGCCCGGCCAGCCACCACAGGGCCTGCGCGGCCCAGACCGTCCACAGCAGAACGGGGATCAGGCGTTCGCCGTCGTCCATCCGGCCCGCCAGCGTCATGGCGAGCAGCAGAACGCCGGACACCGCCCACAGCGCCGGGCCGGCCCGGTCCCGCACCCGGTCACCGCGCGCCAGGGCCTCCGCCGCACGGCGGGCGCGCCGGGCGTCCAGGGACCACACCTGGCCGCAGCGCGTGAACACGAGGTACACCGCCATCAGGTGCAGCACGTTGTCGCCGCCGTCGCCCATGAAGATGCTGCGGTTCTGCAGCGACAGCACGCCCACCATGAACAGCACCGACATGGTGCGGGTGCGCCAGCCGAGCAGCAGCAGCACGCTCCACAGCATCGCCAGCGCGTAGAGGAGCTCGAACCAGCCCCGGCCGTCGAACCACAGCAGCGCGGTGAACGCGCCGTTCGAGCCGACCAGCTGCTCGGCCAGGTCCGAGCTCCAGGGGCCCTCGGGCCCGTACAGCTCATGGCGGTGCGGGAACTCCCGCAGCAGGAACAGCAGCCAGGTCAGGCTGAAGCCGATGCGGAGCACGGCGGTCTGGAAGGGGCCGAGGGCGGAGTCGGCCACGCGCGCGATCAGGCCGGACACGGCCAGCGAGAAGCGGTTCATCCGGCACCTCCCCGTGCCGTGTCCTCGGTGTTCTCGCCGTCCCCGGTGTTTTCGGTGTTCTCGGTGTTTCCGGCTCCCTCGGCGTTCTCGGCGTCCCCGGCGTCTCCGGCGTCCTTCGGAACCGACCACCAGGGCAGGGTGCGGTACACCGGCGCCGTGGAGATCTTCTCGTCACTCCACTCGGGAGGCGGGACGTTCGCGGTGCGGGAGCGGATCTGCACCTGCTGGATCACACCGCCGTCGCCGGCCACGTCCGCCCGGTCCAGGCGGAGCACCGCGATCCGGCGCAGATAGGACTCGGAGAGCGCACCGCGCAGGCCCACCGGACGGTTCTTCTCGTCATGGGTCGCGACGAAGAAGTCCCAGGCGCGGCGCAGCTCGTTCTGCTGGGTGTGACTGGGCAGCGGATTGCCGTCGATGGCCCGCCCGTCCTGGGCGGACAGGTCGTACCAGCGGGTGGTGCGCACTCCCCCGTCCGGGGTGCCTATCTCGGCGCGGACCTGGACGCCGATGTTCTGCTGCAGCGGGTTCGGCGCGAAGAGCTTCCAGTTCTGCTCGAACTCGGGGTAGATCCACTCCTCGATCACCTCGCCGTGCTCCTTGCTGACCGTGTTGGGCGGAGCCACGTGCAGGAACGTCATCCCGAGATGCGCGCAGACGGTGACGGCGACGGCGGCCAGCGCCACGGCGGCGGCGATCCGGTAGCGGAGCGACAGGGCGGCTATGCCGGTAGGGGGGTCGGGCGGTGGGGCCGGGAGTGGTGGGGGTGGGGGTGAGGGTTTGCGGGAGGAGTCGGAGACGGGGTGGGGGGTGACGAGGGGCCAGCCGGGGGTGGGGGAGTAGGGCGGGGGTGCGGGTGTGGCCACCTGCGCTGCTGGGGGCGCGACGGCACCGGGGCCGTTGTCGACGGAGTCGTGTGGTGCGGCGGCCTCGCTGCCGGGGGCGTCCGCCTCGCTCATGCCGCCGCCGTCGCCGTGCGTGGGAGCCGGCACCCTGTCGTCCGTGGCGGTCGGAGTGGTCGGGCCGTCGTCGCCGGCCACCGTCCGGTGGGCGTCGGCCCGGTCCGCCGGTCCCTCGTCCGGCACGGCCGGCGTGTCGACGTGGTCGGCCGGCGCCTCGCCGGAGACGGGCTGCTCGGAGACCGGCGGCTGGGCGACCGGCTGTTCGGAGACCGGCGGCTGGGAGGTCTGTCGCCGGGCGGCCTGCTGCGGAGAGGCCGACTGCTGCGGGGCCTGCTGCCCCGGCGGTATCCGGGACGCGGTGCCGGAAGCGGAGGCCGATTCCGGTGCGGTTTCCGGCCGGCCACGGCGCGCGTCCGGACCGCTGGGCTCGGCCGGCCCGCGCCGGGCGTCCGAGCCTTCGTCGTACGCGTCCATTCCGCCCCGTCCCACGGTCTCGTTCCCTCGCCGCCACCGTCCGGCGGCCGATCAGCCGCGAGGCCCGGCGGTGGCGCAACATCCTCGCTGATCCTCTGCGGTCCTCTGGGTTCCTCTGGGTTCCGCTCCTCCGCATCGCACGGAACGGTACTCAGCCCCGGCCACCCGAGCCCAGTCCGTGCGGCCGGTCCGTGCCGTGGCCGTGACCACATCGCAGCGCTCAGGTGCCGTGCTCCCGTCCGGGCCCGCTCCCACCGCTCGTCCACAGGCAGCCCCCCGCAGGTTATCCACAGCGGTTGACACCGTGCGGCCCCCGACCCACCATGGAATCGCACGAACCGAACGATCGGTCGGGAGCGTGCTCCGAGAAGCACCCAGGTCGAGGGGGACCTCATGGCGACAGCAGCCGCCCACGAGACGGCCCGCAGCCAGCCGTCCGGCGCACCGGAAGGCGCCGACGACAGCACCGCGGAGTTCCAGCGCGCCTTCGACGCGGCGGTGGCCGCCGACGAGCGGATCGAGCCGCGCGACTGGATGCCCGACGGATACCGGGCCACGCTGATCCGGCAGATCGCCCAGCACGCACACTCCGAGATCATCGGCATGCAGCCGGAGGCCAACTGGATCACCCGCGCGCCCTCCCTGCGCCGCAAGGCGATCCTGATGGCCAAGGTGCAGGACGAGGCCGGCCACGGCCTGTACCTGTACAGCGCTGCCGAGACCCTCGGCACCAGCCGCGACGAGCTGCTCGACAAGCTGCACTCCGGCCGCCAGAAGTACTCCTCGATCTTCAACTACCCGACGCTGACCTGGGCGGACGTCGGCGCGATCGGCTGGCTGGTGGACGGCGCCGCGATCACCAACCAGGTCCCCCTGTGCCGCTGCTCCTACGGCCCGTATGCGCGGGCGATGGTCCGCATCTGCAAGGAGGAGTCCTTCCACCAGCGCCAGGGCTACGAGCTGCTGCTCGCCCTGAGCAAGGGCACCCCGGAGCAGCACGAGATGGCCCAGGACGCGGTCAACCGCTGGTGGTGGCCGTCGCTGATGATGTTCGGCCCGCCCGACGACGAGTCGCAGCACTCCGCACAGTCGATGGCCTGGAAGATCAAGCGGCACTCCAACGACGAGCTGCGCCAGCGCTTCGTCGACATCTGCGTCCCCCAGGCCGAGTCCCTCGGCCTCACCCTCCCCGATCCGGACCTGAAGTGGAACGAGGAGCGCGGGCACTACGACTTCGGCCCGATCGACTGGTCGGAGTTCTGGGAGGTCCTCAAGGGCAACGGGCCGTGCAACGAGCAGCGGCTGTCCCGGCGCAGGCGGGCCCACGAGGAGGGCGCCTGGGTCCGGGAGGCGGCAGCGGCCTACGCGGCCAAGCACAGCAGCGGCGGGTCCGGCACCAGCGGCCGACCGGGCCCGGGCGGCACCACCGGTGCGAGCGGCGGGACGAATGTGAACGGCGACAACGTGAACGGCGAGAACGTGAACGGCGAGACAGGAGCGAAGCGAGCATGACCACCACCGACTGGCCCCTGTGGGAGGTCTTCGTGCGCTCGCGCCGGGGCCTGTCCCACACCCACGCCGGCAGCCTCCACGCGCCGGACGCGGAGCTCGCCCTGCGCAACGCACGCGACCTGTACACCCGGCGCGGCGAGGGCGTCTCCATCTGGGTCGTGCCGTCGTCCGCGATCACCGCCTCCTCGCCCGACGAGAAGGACCCGTTCTTCGAGCCGGCCGCCGACAAGCCCTACCGGCACCCCACCTTCTACGAGATCCCCGAGGGGGTGCAGCACCTGTGACCACGACCCCCGTCAAGGATCCCGCCCTCGCCCCGGCCGCGCTGGCCCTCGGCGACGACGCCCTGGTGCTCTCCCACCGCCTCGGCGAGTGGGCCGGCAATGCCCCGGTGCTGGAGGAGGAGGTCGCCCTCGCCAACATCGCGCTCGACCTGCTCGGCCAGGCGCGGGTGCTGCTGTCGATGGTCGGCGACGAGGACGAGCTGGCCTTCCTCCGCGAGGAGCGCGCCTTCCGCAACCTCCAGCTGGTGGAGCAGCCCAACGGCGACTTCGCCCACACCATCGCCCGCCAGCTGTACTTCTCCGTCTACCAGCACCTGCTGCACACCGAACTGGCCGGCGGCGACGGGCCGTTCGCCGCGCTGGCGGCCAAGGCCGTCAAGGAGACCGCCTACCACCGCGACCACGCCGAGCAGTGGACCCTGCGCCTCGGCGACGGCACCGAGGTCAGCCACTACCGGATGCAGCAGGCCGTGAACGCGCTGTGGCGCTACACCGGCGAGATGTTCCAGCCCGTCGAAGGCCTGGACGTCGACTGGAAGGTCCTGGAGACCGCCTGGCTGGAGCAGATCGAGGACGTGCTGCGCCGGGCCACCCTCTCGGTGCCCGAAGGGCCGCGCGCGGGAGCCTGGTCGGCCGGCGCGGGCCGGCAGGGCCTGCACACCGAGCCGTTCGGCCGCATGCTCGCCGAGATGCAGCATCTGCACCGCAGCCACCCGGGGGCGTCATGGTGACCACCACGACTCCGCTGGAGGAGGAACTGCTCGAGCTGGCCGGGTCGGTCCCCGACCCGGAGCTGCCCGTGCTGACCCTGCGCGAGCTGGGCGTCGTCCGCGCGGTGCACGCCCGAGGGGCGGACAGCGTCGAGGTCGAGCTGACCCCGACCTACACCGGCTGCCCGGCCATCGAGGCGATGTCCCTCGACATAGAGCGCGTGCTGCACGAGCACGGCATACGCGAGGTCACCGTCCGCACGGTGCTGGCGCCCGCCTGGTCCACCGACGACATCACCGAGGAGGGGCGGCGCAAGCTGCGCGAGTTCGGCATCGCGCCGCCGCGCGTGCGCGAGGCCTCCGGCCCGGTCCCCGTCGCCCTCGGCCCCACCCGCACCCGGGACGACGGCCCGTCCGCCGCCGGCCCCGACGAGCTGGAGGCCGTCCGCTGCCCGCACTGCGGATCCGCCGACACCGAGCTGCTCAGCCGCTTCTCGTCCACCGCGTGCAAGGCGCTGCGCCGCTGCCTGGCCTGCCGCGAACCGTTCGACCACTTCAAGGAGTTGTGATGGCCCGCTTCCACCGGCTCCGGGTGGCCGCGGTCGACCGGCTCACCGACGACTCCATCGCCCTCACCTTCGCCGTCCCGCCCGAGCTGCGCGAGGAGTACCGGTACCTGCCCGGCCAGCACCTGGCGCTGCGCCGCACGGTCGACGGCCAGGAGATACGGCGCACCTACTCCATCTGCTCCCCCGCGCCCGGCGGCGAGGGACCGAGTACCCTGCGCGTCGGCGTGCGCCTGGTCGAGGGCGGCGCCTTCTCCACCTACGCCCTGAAGGAGATCAATCTCGGCGACGAACTGGAGGTCATGACCCCGGCCGGACGCTTCACCCTCCAGCCGGCGCCCGGCCAGTACGCGGCGATCGTCGGCGGCAGCGGCATCACCCCGGTGCTGTCCATCGTCTCCACCCTGCTCGCGCGCGAGCCCCGGGCGCGGTTCTGCCTGATACGCAGCGACCGCACCGCCGCCTCCACGATGTTCCTGGAGGAGGTCGCCGACCTGAAGGACCGCTACCCCGACCGGTTCCAGCTGGTCACCGTGCTCTCCCGCGAGGAGCAGCAGGCCGGGCTGCCGTCCGGCCGGCTCGACCAGGAGCGGCTGACCGGGCTGCTGCCAGCGCTCCTGCCCGTGGAGCACGTGGACGGCTGGTTCCTGTGCGGCCCCTACGGGCTGGTCGAGGGCGCCGAGCGGACCCTGAGGTCCCTGGGCGTGCCCCGCGCCCGCATCCACGAGGAGATCTTCCACGTGGACGCGAGCCCCGCCCCCGCCCGGCCGGCCACGGCCCCCGCCCACAGCACGGTCACCGCCCTGCTCGACGGACGCGGCGGCACCTGGCCCGTCCAGGACGGCGAGTCCCTGCTCGACACGGTGCTGCGCAACCGCCCCGACGCCCCCTACGCCTGCAAGGGCGGCGTGTGCGGGACCTGCCGCGCCTTCCTGGTCTCCGGCGAGGTGCGGATGGACCGCAACTTCGCCCTGGAGGCGGAGGAGACCGAGGCGGGCTACGTCCTGGCATGCCAGTCGCACCCGCTGACCGAGAAGGTGGAGCTGGACTTCGACCGGTAGGGCCGGAGGGGGAGAATCCGCAGAATCCGCAGAATCCGCAGAGAAGGTCCGCGGCGCACACCCGGACTCACCCGGAGCCACACGGACCTTCTCTTCTACTGAAACCTGTTCTATCTTGACGCCCCGTCAGGTCGGCGTCGGACCGGCGCACCCGTGCGCTGCGTCGTGAGAGGACAGGGACCGTGGACTTCACCTTCACCGAGGAGCAGCAGGCGGCCGCCGAAGCAGCACGGGGCGTCTTCGCCTCCGTCGCCCCGGACACCGTGCCCAGCCCCGCCCTCACCCCGGGCGCCGTCGCCGACGGCTGCGACCGCGCGCTGTGGACCCGGCTCGCCGAGGCCGACCTGCTGAGCCTGCTGCTCGCCCCGGAACACGGCGGATCCGGCCTGGACGCGATCGCCCTGTGCCTGGTGCTGCGCGAATCCGCGAAGGTACTGGCCCGCGTACCGCTCCTGGAACACAGCGCCGCCGCCGCGGCCGTCCAGGCCTACGGCAGCCCCGAGGCCAGGTCCGAGCTGCTCGTCCCCGCCGGCCGCGGCGAGATCGTCCTGACCGTAGCCCCGCACGGCCGGACCGGCCACGACCCGGCCGAACGCGCCGTCACCGCCCACCGCGACGTCACCGACTGGGTGCTCGACGGCACACAGACGGCAGTGCCGTGGGCGTACGACGCGGACATTGTCCTCGTCCCCGCCCACACCGAAACCGACCGGACCGTCCTCGCGCTGGTGCGCGGGGGACAGGACGGGGTCGCCCTCGCCGAGCAGTTCTCCACCAGCGGCGAGCGGCTGGGCGAGCTGCGCCTTGACTCCGTGCGCATCACCGACCGCGACCTCATCGACGCGCACGGCGCCTGGGACTGGCTGCGCCATCTGCTGACCACCGGGACCTGCGCCCTGGCCCTCGGCCTCGGCGAGCAGGTCCTGCGCATGACCAGCGACTACACCGGGAAACGAGAACAGTTCGGGCATCCGCTGGCGACCTTCCAGGCCGTCGCCATGCAGGCCGCCGACCGCTTCATCGACCTGCGGGCCATGGAGGTCACCCTCTGGCAGGCCGCCTGGCGCATCGCCTCCGGAACACCGGGCGCGCTGCCCGCCGCCGCGGACATCGCCGTCGCCAAGATCTGGGCGGCGGAAGGGGTGCGCCGGGTCGTGCAGACCGCCCAGCACCTGCACGGAGGCTTCGGAGCCGACGTGGACTACCCACTGCACCGCTACCACGCCTGGGCCAAGCACCTGGAACTCACCCTCGGCCCGGCAGCCGCCCACGAGGAGACCCTGGGGGACCTGCTGGCGGCCCATCCACCGACCTGACGGGGGCGGACGACGGGAAGGCGACGGGACACGGGTGCGCCCCGTCCTGCGACGGAACCGCCGGCGACAGCCCGAGGAATCGAGAGCTACTCGAGAACTACTCGAGAACTACAGCACGTGCCCCGTCTGTCCGTCGTCCGTGACGACCGGACGCCCGGCAGCCTCCCACTCCTGCATACCGCCGTCCACATTCACGGCGTCGATGCCCTGCTGCACCAGATACATCGTGACCTGGGCGGAACGCCCGCCGGAACGGCAGATCACATGCACCCGGCCGTCCTGCGGCGCCGCCTCGGTCAGCTCGCCGTAGCGGGCCACGAACTCACTGATCGGGATGTGCAGCGCGCCGGCCGCATGACCGGCCTTCCACTCGTCGTCCTCACGGACGTCCAGCAGGAAGTCGCCGTCCTTGACGTCCGCGACCCCGACCGTGGGCACAGCAGCTCCGAAACTCATGTCTGAGACGCTACCCGAAGAGACGGCAGCGGGGCTCACGCCAGCAGCGAGGCCAGCTCCGCCTCACGTTCGGCCAGCTGGGCGCGCAGCTGCTCGGCGATCTCGTCGAGCAGGCCGTCGGGGTCGTCCGGGGCCAGCCGGAGCATGGAGCCGATCGCGCTCTCCTCCAGCTCCTTGGCGAGCACGGTGAGCATCTCCTTGCGCTGGGAAAGCCATTCGAGGCGGGCGTACAGCTCCTCGGCGGCGCTCCGGGCACGCTTCAGCTGCGGCCCCGCGGCCCACTCCTCCGCCAGCTCCTTCAGCTCGTCCACGCTGCCACGCGCGTAGGCGGCGTTGACGCGGGTGATGAACTCCTCACGGCGCCCACGCTCGGATTCCTCCTGCGCCAGGTCCGGGTGGGCCTTGCGCACCAGCTCGCGGTACAGCTTGCGGGCCTCCTCGCTGGGCCTCACCCGCTGCGGGGGCTTCACCGGCTGGTCGGTGAGCATGGCGACGGCCTCGGGGAAGAGCCCCTGGTCATCCATCCAGCCGTTCATCAGCTCTTCCACGCCGGGTATGGGCGCCAGCCGGGCGCGCGCCTCCTCGGCACGGCGCAGGTCCTCGGGGTCGCCGGTGCGGTCGGCACGGGCCTGCAGGATCCGGGCGTCCAGCTCCTCGAGACGGGCGTACATCGGTCCGAGCTTCTGCTCATGCAGCCGGGAGAAGTTCTCGACCTCGATGCGAAAGGTCTCCACGGCGATCTCGAACTCGATCAGCGCCTTCTCCGCGGCCCGGACGGCCTGCTCCAGCCGCTCCTCGGCCCGCGCAGCCTTCTCTCCACCGGGGGCCTGCTCCGCCCCGGCAGCACCACCCTGCACACCTTCCGACTCCATCACCCGCCCAGCGTAGGGCACGGGCACTCGGAGCACGGATCCTCGTCCTTCCGGGACCTCCGGGGGGCCTCCCCCTCCCCCACCCCTCCCCCTCACCGGTCAAGCCACTCAGTCAGTCCGCAGCACTCACCCACGCCGGAGTCAGCGCGTCCACGCCCGCACCCTGCACCCTGCACCCGGGCACGCACACCGCACCCACACCCGCACAGGCATGGGGCACCGGCACGACCGCACGACCGCCTCACGCAGACGCCCCAACGACGCAGACGCCCGCACGATCCCCTAAAGCAGCAGGTAGCTAGGTAGCAGGTCCCACGCGCACCCGCCCCCCGTCAGACCCCCAGCTCCGCCGCGATCCGCCCCGAGCGCACCGCGCTCAGCAGGTCGGCGTGGTCGGCCTCCGTGCGGTCGGCGTAGGCGACGGCGAACGCGGCTATCGCCGTGTCCAGCTCGTCGTTCTTGCCGCAGTAGCCGGCGATCAGGCGCGGGTCGGCGCTGTGGGAGTGGGCGCGGGCGAGCAGGGCGCCGGTCATGCGCGCGTAGTCGTCGATCTGGTCGGCCGCCAGCGCCGCCGGGTCCACGCTTCCCTTGCGGTTGCGGAACTGCCGCACCTGATAGGGCCGCCCCTCGACCGTCGTCCAGCCCAGCAGGCTGTCGCTGACCACCTGCATCCGTTTCTGGCCGAGCACGACCCGCTTGCCCTCGTGCTCGGTGTCGGGCACCTCGAAGCCGGCCGTCTCCAGATGCGGCACCAGCGCCGACGGGCGGGCCTCCTTCACCTGGAGCACCAGCGGCTTGCCCCGGTGGTCCAGGAGCAGGACGACGTAGGAGCGCGTGCCCACGCTGCCCGTGCCGACGACACGGAACGCCACGTCGTGCACCGCGTGCCGGGCCAGCAGCGGGAGGCGGTCCTCGGGCAGCGTGGTGAGGTACTGCTCCAGGGAGGCGGCCACGGCCCTCGCCTCCTCGTCCGGGACTCGGCGCAGCACCGGCGGTGCGTCGACGAACCGGCGCCCGCCGTCCGCCGTCGCCTCGGTGGACTTGGCGGCGAAGCGGCCGCTGGTGTTGGCGCGGGCCTTCTCCGCGACCCGCTCCAGCGTGCCGAGAAGGTCGTGGGCGTCGGTGTGGGAGACCAGCTCCTCGTCGGCGATGGCGTTCCACGCGTCCAGCGCGGGAAGCTTCGACAGCAGGCGCATGGTGCGGCGGTAGGCGCCCACCGCGTCGTAGGCCGCCTCCTGGCACACGGCCTCGTCCGCGCCGGCCTCCCGGCCTGCGAGCACCAGCGAGGCGGCGAGCCGCTTGAGGTCCCACTCCCAGGGGCCGTGCACGGTCTCGTCGAAGTCGTTGAGGTCGATGACCAGGCGGCCGCGTGCGTCGCCGTACAGGCCGAAGTTGGCGGCGTGGGCGTCGCCGCATATCTGGGCGCGGATCCTGGTGATGGGCGTGCGGGCCAGGTCGTAGGCCATGAGGCCGGCCGAGCCGCGCAGGAAGGCGAACGGCGTCGCCGCCATCCGGCCCACACGTATCGGGGTGAGCTCGGGCAGCCGGCCACGGCCGGACTCCTCGACGGCGGTCACCGCATCGGGGCGGGACGCGTCCAGCTCGAGCCTGGCGTGGGCGCTGCGCGGCACCACCCGGCGCAGGGCCTTGCCGTCCGCCTTGGGCGACCCCGGGGCCGGCCACTCGGCGAAGCCCGGCACGCGCGGCAGCCGCCGCCCGGCGCCGGGGCTCCCATCGGCACCCGAGGCGGACTCGTCCGCCTTCGGTCCGCCCTGCCGCCCCACCGTGCGCGTCCCCTCCACCCCGGCAACGACCTCGCTCACAGCAACCGCCTCCCCCGTCCGCAGGTCAGGTCCGTCCGCGCTTCACGGCGAAGCGTCGGAATCTTCGATCGATGGAGACCGTACAACCGGCAACGGAACGGCGTCAGACCCTGTGGACAACTCAGCAGTTGTGGAAAACCCAGCGGATCCGGCGAGACGCGCCCGGCGAACACCGCCGACAGCCCCACCCCGCCTCCGCACCCGGCGAACACCGCCAGCGGACCCCCAACCCGCCTCCGCAATCAACGAATACCGCGGGCGGGCCGCCTTCCCGACCTCCGCAATCAACGAATACCGCAGGCGGGCCCCCTTCCCGACCTCCGCAAGCCGCTACCCGGCCTCCGCGACCGGCTCCATCCGCCCCTGCGCCACCAGCCCGGCCGCGCGGTTCTCCGCGATGTCCAGCCGCGCCAGCACAGCAGGCACCGCGATCCCCGGCAGCAGGTGATGGAAGAGAATCACCACCCGGCGTTCCAGATCCTCCCGCTGGCAGCGCAGCTGGGACAGCAGCTGCACCCCCGAGAAGCTGGCCACCAGCAGTTCCGCCGTCTCCGCCGGGTCGACGTGCGGCAGCAGCTCGCCGCCGGCCTTCGCCTCGTTCAGCAGGCGCTCGGTCTGGTCGATCCACATGCCGAAGGCCGGGGTGCGGTCCAGGCCCAGCGCGCCCTGGTCCAGGGCGAGTCCGACGCTGGCCCGCACCAGCGGCTCGGTCCGCAGTCGCAGCGCCAGCACCAGACCGGAGTCCACCAGCTCCTGCAGTTTGCTGGGCTGCGGCGGCAGGGAGACCGCCAGCTGCTCCTCGAAGATGCCGAGCGCCAGCTCTTCCTTCGACCCGAAGTGGAAGTACAGCGCCCCCTTGGTCACACCGGCCCGTTCCAGGATCTCCCCGATGGTCGCCGAGGTGTAGCCGCGTTCGTCGAAGACGGCCGCCGCCGCCTCCAGGATGGTCCGCCGTGTTCGGATCGCGCGCTCCTGTCGCGCCATCGGGTGCCTCCTGATCTCCGTGGATCTCTGCTCTCGCGCCGTCGATCGCATAGACCGCCGCGAGGTCGTGCTGCCTCATCGTGGCGCCATTGCGGTGCGGTGATGCCCGTGCTGCGTTCCGCTGGCGCTCTGCGGGCGCGGCGTGGGTGCGCTCGTCCGTCGCTCGTCCCGGCGAAGTGGATCACCCTTGGAAAAAAACCGTCCCGTCCGTATCTTAGTTCGACGTCCACCGGTGCCAGCTCGTAGATCCCGGGGGTTCCCGCATGCCGAAGAAACGCGCCTCGAGCGCGCCCAGGGAGGATCAGACCGGACAGCAGGGCATGGCCGCAAACGCGGCAGGCGGAGACGGTGGAACCAGCACTCGCATCACCCCCGAACTCGCCCACCGGCCCCGCGCATCGGACGTCTTCCCGGCCGAATGGACCCGGCTCTCCGACACCCGCTTCCGGGTGACCGCCCACTGGCCCGACGACCACCCGTTCTTCGGCCCCGTCGACGACCGCCACCAGGATCCGATGATCGTGGGCGAGACCATACGCCAGACCTCCCTGGCCCTGGCGCACGCGGCGTTCGACGTCCCAGCGGACACCCATTTCGTCATGTGGGACCTGGATGTCGCCACGGACCCGCAGGCCCTGCGCCGGGCGGACGCGGCCGAGCCGGTCACGGTGGACGTCGTCTGCTCCGAGATACGCCGCCGGGGCCGCGGCCTGAGCAGCATGCGGACGACGATGGAGTTCCGTCGCGCGGGCCGCCTGGTCGCACGCGGCACCGGCAGCACGGGCTGCACCTCACCGGCCGCCTACCGCCGCCTGCGCGGCGACCGGTTGGCCGCGCGGGAGAAACCCGTACCGCTCCCGCCCGCGGTCTCCCCCGACGAGGCCGGCCGCACCCACGACCAGGACGTCGTCCTCGCCCCGCTCGATGCACCCCAGCCGCATCGCGCCGCACACCACGGCGGCCGAACCGCCACCTGGCTGCTGCGCGTCAACACCGCCCACCCGGTCCTTTTCCCCCGCCCCAACGACCACGTCCCCGGCATGGTTCTGTTCGAGGCGGCCCGTCAGGCGGCCACCGCGGCCACCGGCAAGCGCCCCTTCCTCCCCAGTGACATGTCGGCCTCCTTCAACCACTACGCCGAACTGCACAGCCCCTGCCTGATCGAGGCCGAGGTCCTCGAGAAGGGCGAGGACGAGACCACGGTCCGCGTCCACGGCCACCAGGACAACCAGACCGTCTTCACCGCGGTCCTCACCTCCGGCGCCTCCCGACTCGCCGACCCCGGCCCCGGACCCGGAGCGCAGCCGCAGCGATGACCGTGCATCTCCTCGTCACCGGCGCAACCGGCTTCATCGGCAGCCGAGTCGCCGCCGCGGCCCACCGCCGCCCAGACGTACGCGTCAGCCTCCTGACCCGCCACGCCGCACCCGTCCCCACCACGGCACAAACCACGACCACGACCACGACCACGGCCATGGCCACGGCCACAACCACGGCCACCCCGGCCACCGTCCCCGGCGACCTCGCCGACCCCCGCTCCCTGCACGGCAGTTGCACCGGCGTCGACGTCCTCGTCCACTGCGGCTCCCTCATCACGGGCACCCCGGAAGCCGTCGCAGCGGTCAACGACCAAGGAACCAAAGCACTGATGGAGGAGGCGGTACGCGCGGGTGTCCGCCGCGTCGTCTACGTGAGCACGGCCGCCGTCCACGGCAGAGGACCCTTCCGCGGCGTACGCCCCGGCGAGGCACCGATCGCCCCGGCCTCCGCCACCAGCGCCACCCGTGCCGCGGCCGAACGGCACGTCCTCGACGCGGGCGGCCTGGTCCTGCGCCCCCACCTGGTCTACGGCACCGGAGACCGCTGGGTGATCCCCGGACTGGTGGGCCTGCTACGGGAGTTGTCGGCCACGCTCACCGACTGCGCGACGCTGCACTCGATGATCGACGTCGACACCCTGGGCCGCGCGGTCGTCGCCGCGGCCCTCTCCTCGTCCCTCGCCCCCGGCTCCCACTACGTCAACCACCCGGACCCGGTCACCGCGACGGACCTGCTCGCCGCCGTCGCCACCCAGGTCGAGCGCCCACCGGCCGGAGCCGCCATCGACGTCCCCACCGCCCGCACCCGCGCCGCCGGCTCACCCATGGCCCGGCACCACCTCGGCATGCTCACCGTGGACCACTGGTTCACCGACGACGACTTCTGGAAGTCAGTGGACTGCTCCCCGGGCAAGGGCTTCCCCCGCTCCTTCCCCCAGGCAGCCCCCTGGTACCGCTCCTACCTGGCCAGCCGCTGACGACGCCACGACCACACGCGCACAAGCCACACGCGCACAAGCCACACGCGCACAAGCCACACGCGCGCCGGCCGCACGCCCACAAACCGCACACGCACAAACCGTCCGCGCGGTATGGCGGCGCGCACCATACCGCGGCAACGCGGACCTCAGTCAACTTCGCCGAAGTGATGTTCCGGCGCGGCCAGTTCCCCGTCGACCTGCCGCACTTCCCCGGCCTCGAGGCGGTCGGCACCGTCCGCGCGGTCGGCGACGGCGTCACCGGCTTCCGTATCGGCGACCGCGTGGCCGCTCTCACCCTGGGCGGCGGCGGAAACGCCGAGGTGGTCGCCGTGGGCGCGGAGCACGCCGTGCGCCTGGACGGCCCGCTAGCCGGCCTGGACAGCGCCCTCGCGGCCGGCGCCCTGTGCAACGTCACCACCGCGATCGGGGTGCTCACCTCCGCCGGGCGGCTCGCCGAGGGCGAGAGCGTGGTCGTCCTCGCCGCGGCGGCCGGCGTCGGCACGGCGGCCGCCCAGCTGGCCCGGACGCTGGGCGCGGCCACGGTCATCGGCGTGACCAGCAGCCCCGCCAAGGCCGGGTACGCCCGCGGCTTCGGCTACGACAGCGTGGTCTCCTACGACGACCTGGAGCGCGAGGTGGCCGAGCGGACCGGCGGCGCCGGTCGTGCCGACCTGGTCCTGGACTCGGTCGGCGGCGCATTCCGCTCGTCCGTGACCGGACTGCTCGCACCCTTCGGCCGGCATGTCATCTTCGGCAACGCGGCGGCCGAGGACGTCACCTTCGAGGGCAACCACCCCTGGTACACCAGCACGTCGCTGGCCGGCTACAACCTCGGCGGCGTAGCCGGACGTGCCCCGCACCTCCTCCGCGCCCACCTGGAGCAGGCGCTGGCGAAGGTCGCCGACGGCACGGTCCGCGTGGACGTCCGGCTCCTGCCGCTCAACGACGTCGCCCACGCCCACGAACTGCTGGAGACCCGCGCCTCGACCGGCAAGTACGTACTCGACGTGCACGCCTGACCGCCACGGCTTCCCCCGCGTCAACGCCCTTACAGATTAGGCCACTTCAGAAGTCGGCAAGGATCTCCTCCCCCGAGGAGTCCACAACGGACGGCGCACGCCTCCAGCCTGGAGATCCTGGTGATCAGCGAGCCGGAGGACCGGCTCGCCACGGTGCACAGCCGCCGGGGGGTGACACCCCTGCGACACCCTGAGAGCTTCCTCACACAGGGCTCCTCAGACAGAGAGAGGCCGGGAGAGCCAGCGCCGGAGATGAACGTCACAGCTACCGGTAACAGGGCTAACAGAGGGCACCCAGGGCAAACAGAACCGGGCGGCATCGCCATGCGATGCCGCCCGTTGCCTACTGGCCTGGTGCGCGAGGGGGGAGTTGAACCCCCACGCCCTTGCGGGCACTGGAACCTGAATCCAGCGCGTCTGCCTATTCCGCCACCCGCGCATCTGGGTGTGTGTCCTCGGGCTCCGTCCTGTGCGGTCGGCGCCTTCCGACACCCAGAACATTAGCACGCTGGTCGGGGTGGATTCACATCCCTTCCCCGGCCCCCGCACCCGCCGCCTCTGAGCAGCGCCGCTGCCCACCAGCCCCGCGGGGCACCCGCCGGCGCGCACCCCGTCCCGCCCGCCCGGTACGCCCCCCGGCTCACCCGCCGCCGGGAAACGCCGAGAACGCCCACCGGGAACGCCGGGGGCGCCGTACACCGCCCCGCCCGCGCCCACGCTGCCAGGCGCCCGCAACCGCGCCCTGCCGCGGCGAGCGCCGCCCGCCGCGCCCATGTCGCGGCGAGAACTGTTTCTCGTATCAACCTCGTACCGGTACCCCCGGGTCTCCCCAGGAGCGGACGGAGTCCTCAGCCGGGTGCGGGACACTGGTTTGCGTCCACCTCTACGATCCATGGCAGGACGACACCCGCGAAGCACGGCCCGCAGGAGTTCGAAGGAGAGCCCGGCAGGGAACTTCGTCAGGCGTCTCCACCGGTCGGCCCGGCGGACAGGGGGAACCAGCCGATCGACCGGCGCGTGGATACGATCAGCAAGCAGTACCAAGCAGTACCGGGTGAGCGGTGCACAAAGCGGTGCACGGCACGCACACGGGGCAGTAGACAGGACGGCAGCGACGGAGGAGGTGCCCCATGGGAGTCCTGAAGAAGTTCGAGCAGCGTCTCGAAGGTCTGGTCAACGGCACCTTCGCCAAGGTGTTCAAGTCCGAGGTGCAGCCCGTGGAGATCGCGGGCGCGCTTCAGCGCGAGTGCGACAACAACGCGACCATCTGGAACCGCGACCGCACCGTCGTCCCCAATGACTTCATCGTCGAGCTGAGCACCCCCGACTACGAGCGGCTCAGCCCCTACTCGGGCCAGCTCGGCGACGAGCTCGCCGGCATGGTCCGCGACTACGCCAAGCAGCAGCGCTACACCTTCATGGGCCCCATCAAGGTGCACCTGGAGAAGGCGGACGACCTCGACACCGGCCTGTACCGGGTGCGCAGCCGCACGCTCGCCGCGTCCACCAGCCAGGCCGCCCCGGGAGCCGGTGCCCCCGGCGGCTACGGCTACCCGCCCGCCGGCCCCGCGGCCGCCCCCGGCGCCCCCCTGGGAGCTCCGCCCATGCCGCCCTCGCCGCCCCCCGGCGGCCGGCCGGGCGGTTACGGCTACCCGCAGCCCGCGGCTCCCGGACGGCCCCCCGCCGCGCCGCCCACCGGACGCACCCGCTACTGGATCGAGATCAACGGCACCCGCCACCAGATCTCCCGCGCGTCCCTCGTGCTGGGCCGCAGCACCGACGCCGACGTGCGGATCGACGACCCCGGCGTGAGCCGCCGGCACTGCGAGATCCGTACCGGTATGCCCTCGACGATCACGGATCTCGGCTCCACCAACGGGATCGTGGTGGACGGACAGCACACCACCCGCGCTACGCTCCGCGACGGCTCGCGGATCGTCGTGGGCAGCACCACCGTTATCTATAGGCAAGCCGAAGGGTGAAGCGGGGGCAATGTCAGAGCTGACCCTCACGGTCATGCGGCTGGGATTCCTGGCCGTACTGTGGCTGTTCGTGATCGTGGCCGTGCAGGTCATCCGGAGCGACCTGTTCGGTACGCGGGTCACCCAGCGCGGCGCGCGCCGGGACGGCCGTGCCCAGCAGGCGGCGCGTCAGGCGCCGCCGCAGCAGCGCCAGCAGTCCGGCGGCGGCCGCCGCGGCCGGAACGCCCCCACCAAGCTGGTCGTGACCGAGGGCACGCTCACCGGCACCACCGTGGCGCTCCAGGGGCAGACCATCACCCTGGGCCGCGCGCACGACAGCACCATCGTGCTGGACGACGACTACGCCTCCAGCCGCCATGCCAGGATCTACCCGGACCGCGACGGCCAGTGGATCGTCGAGGACCTGGGCTCCACGAACGGCACCTATCTGGACCGGACCCGGCTGACGACCCCCACACCGATTCCGCTGGGCGCGCCGATCCGCATCGGCAAGACCGTCATCGAGCTGCGGAAGTAGTACGAGAATGAGCGAGCGGAGCGAGCACGCAGTGGTGGGCCCCACCCCGGGCCCCGGCGCGCTCCCGACCGGAGGGTGGGCAGTGTGGCTCGACACGACCGGGTGTACCCGGAGCCGACAGGCGAGGTGCGCATGAGTCTCTCCCTGCGTTTCGCCGCCGGATCACACAAGGGCATGATCCGGGAGGGCAACGAGGACTCCGGTTACGCCGGTCCCCGGCTGCTCGCGATCGCCGACGGCATGGGTGGCGCGGCGGCCGGTGAGGTCGCCTCCTCGGAGGCCATCTCCACCATCGTCTCCCTCGACGACGACGTCCCCGGCTCCGACCTGCTCACCTCCCTGGGCAGCGCCGTCCAGCGGGCCAACGACCAGCTGCGCATGATGGTCGAGGAGGACCCGCAGCTGGAGGGCATGGGCACCACGCTCACCGCCCTGCTGTGGACCGGGCAGCGGCTCGGCATGGTGCACGTCGGCGACTCCCGCGCCTATCTGCTGCGCGACGGCGTCCTGACCCAGATCACCCAGGACCACACCTGGGTGCAGCGGCTGGTCGACGAGGGCCGCATCACCGAGGAGGAGGCGACCACGCACCCGCAGCGGTCGCTGCTCATGCGGGCCCTCGGCAGCGGCGAGCACGTCGAGCCGGACCTGTCCATCCGCGAGGTCCGGGCCGGCGACCGGTACCTGATCTGCTCCGACGGCCTGTCCAGCGTCGTCTCCCACCAGACCCTGGAAGACACCCTGGCCAGCTACCAGGGCCCCCAGGAGACCGTGCAGAACCTGATCGAGCTGGCGCTGCGCGGCGGCGGGCCCGACAACATCACGGTGATCGTCGCCGACGTCCTCGACCTGGACACCGGGGACACCCTGGCCGGGCAGCTGTCCGACACCCCGGTCGTGGTGGGCGCCGTCGCCGAGAACCAGCACCAGCTGCACCACGACGGGATCATGCAGACCCCGGCCGGCCGCGCCGCCGGCCTCGGCCGCCATCGCGGCCAGGGCGGCGGGGGCGAGTTCGGCCCGCCCGGCAGCGGCGACGTCACGGGCTACGTCCCCACCGACGGCTTCGGCTACTCCGACGAGGACTTCGTCAAGCCCAGGAAGCGCACATGGCTCAAACGCTCGCTGTACGGCCTGCTGGCGCTCGCCGTCCTCGGCGGCGGTGCCTACGGCGGCTGGCGCTGGACGCAGACGCAGTACTACGTCGGCGTCAACGACGAGCATGTCGCCCTGTACCGGGGCATCAGCCAGGACCTGGCCTGGCTCTCGCTGTCCGAGGTGGTCAAGGACCACCCCGAGATCGAACTCAAGTACCTGCCGCCCTACCAGCAGAAACTGGTGGAGGCGACGATCGCCGAGGGCGACCTGAAGGGCGCCCAGGCGAAGATCGAGGAACTGTCCGTGCAGGCCTCCGCGTGCAAGAAGCAGGCCGAGCGGCGCGCCGCCGAGAGCGAGAACAACGCGAAGACCGGTGAGGGCGAGGCAGGAGGCACCACGGGAACCACTCCCGCCTCCTTCGCGTCCAAAGCCTCGCCGACGCCGAACCCCTCCGGTTCGACGAAGGCTCCGCAGAAGTCCACGCCCCCGTCCACGACCGCACCCACTCCCAGCCCCGGCCCCAACCTCTCGGAGGAAGAGCAGAAGGTCGTCTCGCTGTGCGGTAAGCAGTAGGCAAGCCGTGAGAGGCCCTGTCACACGATGAGCAGTACTTCCAACCCGTCGACCCAGCACACGTCCACGATCGGCGCGATCGGCGCCCCGAGCCGCCGTAACACCGAGCTGGCCCTGCTGGTCTTCGCCGTCGTCATCCCGGTCTTCGCCTACGCCAACGTCGGCCTGGCCCTCGACGGCTCCGTCCCGTCCGGCCTGCTGGCGTACGGGCTGGGGCTCGGGCTGCTGGCGGGAGTGGGGCACGTGGCGGTGCGGAAGTTCGCACCGTACGCGGACCCGCTGCTGCTGCCGCTGGCGACGCTGCTCAACGGCATCGGCCTGGTCGTCATCTGGCGGCTGGACCAGTCCGAGCGGCTTCAGGCGAGCCGCACGTTCGTGGAGGCGGCCCCACGGCAGCTGCTGTACTCGGCGATGGGCCTCGCCCTGCTGGTGGGCGTGCTGGCCTTCCTGAAGGACCACCGCGTCCTGCAGCGCTACACATACATCTCCATGGCCGGGGCGCTGTTCCTGCTGATCCTGCCGCTGGTGCCCGGGCTCGGCGCGGACATCTACGGCGCCAAGATCTGGATCAAGATCCCGGGTCTCGGCACCCTCCAGCCCGGTGAGTTCGCCAAGATCGTCCTCGCGGTGTTCTTCGCCGGCTACCTCATGGTGAAGCGGGACGCCCTGGCCCTGGCCAGCCGCCGCTTCATGGGCCTGTACCTGCCGCGCGGGCGCGACCTCGGCCCGATCCTGGTCGTCTGGGCGCTGTCGATCCTCATCCTGGTCTTCGAGACCGACCTCGGTACGTCCCTGCTGTTCTTCGGGATGTTCGTGATCATGCTGTACGTCGCCACCGAGCGGACCAGCTGGATCGTCTTCGGTCTGCTGATGTCCGCGGCCGGCGCCGTCGGCGTGGCGAGCTTCGAGCCGCACATCCAGACCCGTGTGCAGGCCTGGCTCGACCCGATGCGCGAGTACGAGCTCTCCCGCGCAGCCGTCCAGGACGGCATCATCCACTCCGAGCAGGCCGCACAGGCCCTGTGGGCCTTCGGCTCCGGAGGCACCCTCGGCACCGGCCTCGGGCAGGGCAACTCCGACCTCATCGGCTTCGCCGCCAACTCCGACTTCATCCTCGCCACCTTCGGCGAGGAGCTGGGCCTGGCCGGCGTCATGGCGATCCTGCTGCTCTACGCCTTGATCATCGAGCGCGGCGTCCGCACCTCGCTCGCCGCCCGCGACCCGTTCGGCAAGCTGCTGGCCGTCGGCCTGTCCGGCGCCTTCGCGCTCCAGGTCTTCGTGGTGGCCGGCGGTGTGATGGGTCTCATCCCGCTGACCGGTATGACGCTGCCGTTCGTGGCCTACGGCGGTTCGTCGGTGATCGCCAACTGGGCGCTGATCGGCATCCTGCTGCGGATCAGCGACACCGCCCGCCGCCCGGCCCCCACTCCCGCCGCCAACCCCGACGCCGAGATGACCCAGGTGGTCCGACCGTGAACAAGCCCCTGCGCCGGATCGCGATCTTCTGCGGCCTTCTGATGCTCGCCCTGCTCATCCGCGACAACTGGCTGCAGTACGCCCAGGCGGACAAGCTGAGGACCGACGACCGCAACCGCCGCGTCGCCATAGAGCGCTACGCCTCCCCGCGCGGCGACATCATCGTCGGCGGTGAGGCCATCACCGGCTCCAAGGAGACCTCCGGCAGCGACTACAAGTACAAGCGCACCTACAAGGACGGCCCGATGTGGGCGCCGGTCACCGGGTACGCCTCCCAGGCCTTCGGGGCCACCCAGCTGGAGAGCATCGAGGACGGCATCCTCACCGGCAACGACGACCGGCTGTTCTTCCGCAACACGCTCGACATGCTGACCGGCAAGAAGAAGCAGGGCGGCAATGTCGTCACCACCCTCAACGCCGCCGCGCAGAAGGCCGCCTACAACGGCCTGAAGCGGCAGGGCGGCAAGGGCGCGGTGGTCGCCCTGGAGCCGTCCACCGGCAAGATCCTGGCGCTGGCGTCCTTCCCGTCGTACGACCCGTCGTCGTTCGCCGGGAACTCCACGACCACGGACACCAAGGCCTGGCAGAAGCTGCAGAAGAAGAACAACCCCGACGACCCGATGCTGAACCGGGCGCTGCGCGAGGTCTACCCGCCCGGCTCCACGTTCAAGGTCGTCACCGCCGCCGCGGCGCTGGAGAACGGCCTCTACACCGACCCCGAGGAGCCGACCGAGACGCCGCTGCCGTGGATCATGCCGGGCACCACGACCGAGCTGAAGAACGAGGGCAACATCCCCTGCAAGAACGCCTCCCTGCGCGACGCGCTGAAGGTGTCCTGCAACACCGTCTTCGGCAAGATCGGCTCCGATCTCGGCAACGACAAGATGCTCGAGATGGCCAAGAAGTTCGGCTTCACCGAGGAGCAGTTCACCCCGGTCCGCGCCACCGCCTCGGTGTTCTCGGACGACATGAACCAGTCGCAGACCGCCCTGTCCTCCATCGGCCAGTTCAACACCGCCGCGACCCCGCTGCAGATGGCCATGGTCGCCTCCGCGGTCGCCAACGACGGCGTGCTGATGAAGCCGTACATGGTCGACATGCTCCAGGCCCGCGACGTCGAGCCGATCGAGCGGACCGACCCGGAGGAGTACAGCCGTCCGCTGTCCGCGGACAACGCGCAGAAGCTCCAGTCGATGATGGAGACCGTCGTCAAGGACGGCACCGGCCGCAACGCGCAGATTCCCGGCGTCACCGTCGGCGGCAAGACCGGTACCGCCCAGCACGGTGAGAACAACAGCAAGAACCCGTACGCCTGGTTCATCTCCTACGCCAAGACCTCGGACGGCGAGTCCCCCGTGGCCGTCGCCGTGGTGATCGAGGACGAGGACGCCGTGCGTGACGACATCTCCGGTGGCGGCCTGGCCGCACCGATCGCCAGGGACGTGATGGAGGCGGTCATCAAGGGCAAGCAGTGACTCCGGTCACGTCTGCTTCACATCGATGCACGTTGCGGTACCGGTCCTGTATCGGGTGACGCACTTGGCCAGGTCACACAAAGCGAGCCGGGTACGGTAGGCCCGGACGGCAGCCTCCGGTGGCACGGGTGTGCCACCAGGGACCGACGGAGAGGGCTGGTAGGTAGCTATGGAAGAGCCGCGTCGCCTCGGCGGCCGGTACGAACTGGGCCAGGTGCTCGGTCGCGGCGGCATGGCGGAGGTCTACCTCGCGCATGACACCCGCCTCGGCCGCACCGTGGCGGTGAAGACGCTGCGCGCGGACCTCGCTCGCGACCCGTCCTTCCAGGCCCGGTTCCGCCGGGAGGCCCAGTCGGCCGCCTCGCTCAACCATCCCGCGATCGTCGCGGTCTACGACACGGGCGAGGACTACATCGACGGGGTGTCCATCCCGTACATCGTCATGGAGTACGTGGACGGCTCCACCCTGCGTGAGCTTCTGCACAGTGGCCGCAAGCTGCTGCCCGAGCGGGCCATGGAGATGACCATCGGCATCCTCCAGGGCCTGGAGTACGCCCACCGCAACGGCATCGTCCACCGCGACATCAAGCCGGCCAACGTCATGCTGACACGCAACGGCCAGGTCAAGGTGATGGACTTCGGCATCGCCCGCGCCATGGGCGACTCCGGCATGACCATGACCCAGACCGCCGCGGTGATCGGCACGGCCCAGTACCTCTCCCCGGAGCAGGCCAAGGGCGAGCAGGTCGACGCGCGCAGCGACCTGTACTCCACGGGCTGCCTGCTGTACGAGCTGCTCACCGTCCGGCCGCCCTTCGTCGGCGACTCCCCGGTCGCGGTCGCCTACCAGCACGTCCGCGAGGAGCCGCAGGCGCCCAGCGTCTTCGACCCCGAGATCACGCCCGAGATGGACGCGATCGTGCTGAAGGCGCTGGTCAAGGACCCCGACTACCGCTACCAGTCGGCCGACGAGATGCGCGCCGACATCGAGGCCTGCCTCGACGGCCAGCCGGTCGCGGCCACCGCCGCGCTGGGCGCCGTCGGCTACGGCGGCTACAACAGCGACCAGCCGACCACGGCCCTGCGCTCGGACTCCGGCACCGGGGCACCGACGTCGATGCTGCCGCCCATGAACCCGGACGACGGCGGCTACGGCTACGACGAGCGGCCCGACCGCCGCCGCCAGAACCAGAAGAAGTCCAACACCTCGACGATATTGCTGGTGGCGGCCGGCGTCCTGGTCCTCATCGGGGCGATCCTGGTCGGCCGCTCGCTGTTCAGCGGCGGCGGCGTGAGCAACGACACGGTCAGCGTGCCGAACTTCGTCGGCGAGACGAAGTCGACCGCGGAGCGGCTGGCGGAGAACGGCAATCTGAAGCTGGAGTTCACCTCCAAGCCGTGTGAGCAGCAGAGCAAGGGCAAGATCTGCGACCAGGACCCGAACGCCGGGGCCAAGGTCAAGAAGGACTCCGTCGTCAACCTCACCGTGTCGACCGGCGCGCCGAAGGTGACCGTGCCCAGCGTCGTCGGCCTGGACATCGACGAGGCGACGGAGAAGCTGGAGGCCGACAAGTACTCCTTCGAGGTCAAGACGGAGACCCGCGAGTCGCCGGAGGAGGCGGGCACCGTCCTGGAGCAGGACCCGACCACGGGCACCGAGGTCGAGAAGGGCTCCACCATCACGCTGACCATCGCCAAGGCCGAGGCGAAGTCCACGGTCCCGGACGTCATCGGCAAGACCTGTGACGAGGCGAAGGCCCAGATGACGGACAACGACCTCGTGGGCAACTGCGTCGACGAGGAGACCGACAACCCGAACCAGGTCGGCAAGGTGATCCGCACCACGCCGGAGGCCGGCTCCTCGGTCGACAAGAACTCCGCGGTGCAGATCGTCGTCGGCAAGGCCAAGCAGCAGAACGAGCAGGTCGCCGTCCCGAACGTCAACGGGCAGACCCTCAAGGACGCCCAGAAGATGCTCCAGGACGCGGGCCTGGCCGTCGGCAACATCGCCGGCTCGCAGGACCCCAACTCCCGCGTCTTCGGCTCCAACCCGCCCCAGGGCACCCAGGTCCAGAAGGGCACGGCGGTGAGCCTGTTCACCACCGACCAGGGCGGCGGAGGCAACGGCGGCCCCGGCGGTCCGGGCGGCCTCTTCGGCGGAGCCACCGGCAACAAGGACGACTGACCGCGGGCGGACAGGCCCGCTACGGCACACGGCAAGGGCCCCGGCTCCCTCCCAGGAGGGGACCGGGGCCCTTGCGGTTCCTGCTGCTGCAAGTTCCTGTGGCCGACTGCAGTCGCTGCGGCCTACTGCAGTTCCTTCGGCGGTGTCCGCTGGTCGTCCACCTTTTCCGTGCGGACGAGTTCGCCCCAGACCACGTACCGGTACTTGCTCGTGTAGATGGGGGTGCAGGTGGTCAGCGTGATGTAGTGGCCGGCCTTGGTCTTTCCGGAGCCCTTGGGGACCTTGGCGAGGACGTCGACGTTGAACTTCGAGGTCTCCGGGAGGATGTTGAAGACCTTGTACACGTACCACTTGTCCTTCGTCTCGAAGACGATCGGGTCGCCGTTCTCGATCTTGTGAATGTTGTGGAACTTGGCCCCGTGACCGTCCCGGTGCGCGGCCAGCGAGAAGTTGCCCTTCTTGCCGGAGGTGGGCAGCGTCGCCTTCACCGGATCCGTGTAGTAGCCGGCCACACCGTCGTTGAGGACCTTCATCGAGGTGCCCTTCTCGACGAGGATCTCGTCCCCGCTCATCGCGGGCACGTGCAGGAAGCCGATGCCGTCCTTGCTGTCGTAGGAGACCGGGCCCCCGCCGTCGGACTGCTGGGCCCACTGGTCGCGGACCTTGTCGGCCTGCTTGCCGGCCTCCCGGTCGGCCAGCACGTTCGTCCACCACAGCGAGTAGACGACGAACAGGCCGAGCAGCACGCCCGCCGTGATCAGTAGCTCCCCGAAGAAGCTGATCGCCATCGCGAGCGGCCCCATGCGGCGGCGTCCCCTGCGCGGGGCGCGTCCGCGCGTGCCGATGTGCTCTTCGGTGTCGTCGGTGGTCGCTGCCACGTTCCCTCTGCCCTTAGTTGACGAGCGCATCCGGCTTGCCCTTGCTGCGCGGCCGTTCCTCGACCATCTTGCCCCAGACGATCAACCGGTACTTGCTGGTGAACTCCGGTGTGCAGGTGGTCAGTGTGATGTAGCGGCCGGGCTTGGTGAAACCCGACCCCTTCGGAATGGGGTCGAGGACGCTCACATTGCTCGGCGAGGTCACCGGCAGCATCGACGCCATCTTGTAGACGTAGAAGGTGTCCTGCGTCTCCACGACGATCGGGTCGCCCGGCTCCAGCCGGTTGATGTACCGGAACGGCTCGCCGTGCGTGTTGCGGTGGCCGGCCAGCCCGAAGTTGCCGGTCTTGGCGTCCGGCATGGCCGTCTTCAGCGCGCCCTCGGCGTAGTGGCCCACCATGCCCCGGTCCAGCACCCGCTTGCTGCTGATGCCCTCCGCGATCGGCACCACCACGTCAAGCCGCGGGATGTGCAGCAGCGCGAAGCCCTGGCCGGGCTCGAACGCCCCCGGGTTGCGCTTGCCGCTCGCCCACTCGTTCTGCAGGTTGCTGGCCTCCTTGCCGGCCTGCGCCTGCGCCCGCACATTGGTCCACCACAGCTGGTAGGTGACGAACAGCAGCATCAGCACGCCGGTGGTGATGAACACCTCACCGATGGCCCGGCTCAGCATCACCGCCGGACTGGGCTTGCGGGCCTTCGCCCGTCGGCGTGCCTCCGTCCGGGACAGCGGAGCCTCGGGCTCCGAGGAAACCGCGGCGCCCTCACCGGCCTTGTGCGAGCCGCCACGCCGCCCGTGACGGCGCTTGGCGGCCTTCCTGCGGGCCGCGCGCCCCTCGTGCTCGGGCGAAGGGGAGGACGAACGGTCCGCCCGCCTCGGCCCGGGCGGCGGCTCGGGCACCCGCAACGCGACCGTCTCGTCGTCCAGCAGCGGCTCGTAGGCGTCCTGGCGCGGCTCGTAGAGGTCCTGGCGTGGCCCGTGGCCGGCCTGCCCCGGCTCATAGGCGGACTGCCCCGGTGGGTATGGGGACTGCCCCGGCCCACCGGCGGGGGCGTGGGCGTCCCAGGATCCCCCGCCCTGCTGCTGTGCGTATGGCTCCTGGCCGTACCACTCCCCGACCGCATCCGAGCCCTCGTACGACCAGCCGCCGTACGAGCTGCCCTGGCCGCCGGCGCCGCCATACGCGTCGGCGCCGGACTCGCGCTCGGGGCGCAGCGCCGTCACGCCGTGGCCCTGCCCACCACCGGGGCGAGCCCCGCAGACCTCGCCACCGCGTCCTTGTCCCCGCACTCCACCAGCCAGTTGGCCAGCATCCGGTGCCCGTGCTCGGTCAGCACCGACTCGGGGTGGAACTGCACGCCCTCCACCGGGAGTTCACGGTGCCTCAGACCCATCACGATGCCGTCCCGGGTACGGGCGGTCACCTCCAGCTCCGCCGGAACCGTGGCCGGTTCGGCGGCCAGCGAGTGGTAGCGGGTCGCCGTGAACGGCGACGGCAGTCCCGCGAAGACGCCCTTGCCCTCGTGCTCCACCGGTGACGTCTTGCCGTGCAGCAGCTCCGGCGCGCGGTCCACCACACCGCCGTAGGCCACCTGCATCGACTGCATCCCCAGGCACACACCGAAGACCGGTACGCCCGTCGACGCGCAGTGCCGGACCATGTCGACGCACACCCCGGCCTCCTCGGGCGTGCCGGGGCCCGGGGACAGCAGCACACCGTCGAAGCCGTCCTGAGCGTGCGCGGTGGACACCTCGTCGTTGCGCAGCACCTCGCACTCGGCACCCAGCTGGTAGAGGTACTGGACCAGGTTGAAGACGAAGCTGTCGTAGTTGTCGACGACGAGAATCCGCGCGCTCACTGGTTGTCCACCGTCACATCGTTGAAGGGCAGCAGTGGCTCGGCCCAGGGGAAGACGTACTGGAAGAGGATGTAGACCACGGCGATGATCAGCACGAGCGAGATGAGGGCCTTGACCCACCCATTGCCCGGCAGATGCCGCCAGATCCAGCTGTACATGCCGTCCCTTCCGTCGTGCCACGGCACCTGACCCACGCCGTACGCCAACAGACTAACGGCGCAACGCCTCCGGTTTCCCGGCCTCCACAGGCTGGGTGGAGTCCAGATGTGCCCAGACGATCAGCCGATGGCTGTGCCCCCACTCGGGATCACAGGTCGTCAGCGTCAGATAGCGGCCCGGACGCGTGTACCCGGAAGTACGTGGCACAGGGTCGATCACCTCGATGTCCGTGGGCACAGTTTTGTACGGCCCTTTGTCGATCCGATACGTGAACCAGGTCGCCCCGTCCGTCAGCACCACCGCGTCACCGTGTCTGAGCTCGGGGAAGTCCTTGAAGGGGTCGCCGTAGGTGCGGCGGTGGCCTGCCACGGCGAAATTTCCTCGCCCGCCGGGGCGCGCGGTGTCCGCGTAGTGGCCGAGGCCCTTCTTGAGGGTGCCGGTGTCCGTCCCCTCCAGCACGGGCTTGTTCCACGTGAAACCGAAGCGCGGGATGTACATGATCGCGAAAGGCCGGCCGGCGGTGTAGGGCCTCTGCTTGCGCGGGCTCGCGGGCGACCCGGGCAGAGGCCGGGCACGCTCACGCTCCCACTGCGCGCGCAGCCGGTCGATCTGCTCGTCCATGACGCTGTCGGCCCGCACCCCGGTCCAGAACAGCACGTACACCACGAAGAGCACGATCACGGCGCCGACGGTGATGCACAGCTCGCTGACGGTCCTGACGATCACGCGCACCGGCGGCCCCCCGCCTCGCTGGCTACTCCACAGGCTTCGCGTAGTGCAGATCCACTGTGCCCGAGTAGCCGGGCAGAGTCACCGTCCCGTTGTCCTCGACTTTCCAGCCGAGGCCGTACACGTTGACGTAGACCATGTAGTTCTGGATCGCCGGGGACGCCGCCAGGGCCTTCTTCAGCCGCTCCGGGTCACCGACCGCGGTGATCTTGTAGGGCGGGGAGTAGACCCGGCCCTGGAGGATCAACGTGTTGCCGACGCAGCGCACCGCGCTGGTGGAGATCAGCCGCTGGTCCATGACCTTGATGCCCTTGGCGCCGCCCTGCCACAGCGCGTTCACCACAGCCTGGAGGTCCTGCTGGTGGATCACCAGGTAGTCGGGCTGCGGCTCGGGGTAGCCGGGAAGCTTGGCGGTGGCGTCCGGCGGGGCGTCGTTGAGCGTGACCGTGATCGCCTCACCCGTGAGCTTCTGGGTGCCGGCGCGCTTCTCCAGCTCGGCGAGCTTCTTCTGCTCCTGCTCGGTGCTGCCGTCGTCCCGCTCGGCCAGCGCCTCTATCTCCCGGCGCAGCGCGCCGTTGGACTCGTCCAGCCTGCCGTTCTCCCGGCTGCGCTCATGGATCAGGTCGGACAGCTTCAGCAGCGAGGCGTCGGTGCGGATGTCCGTGCCCTTGGCCGTGTTGAAACTGGTGAAGAAGATGAGCCCGGCGAGAGCGAAGACGCCCACGGTGAGGACGCGCACGGGCCGGAAACGGCGCCTGCGGGCAGGGCTGGATTCCGTCCCCGGGAAGTCGGCAGAATTGCTCAACGTACCCTTATCTCCTTCGGCGCCACGGAAGCACTACGCTAACGGACGCCTGGGGAAGCGCTTAAGTCCCCTTGTACGCTGCCCCGAGCCCGACCAGAACCCTGCGCGGCCACGCAGCGCATCGACAGGAGAGACCCTCGTGCCGAAGTCACGTATCCGCAAGAAGGCCGACTACACGCCGCCCCCGGCGAAGCAGACGACTTCGATCAACCTGACCAACAGCGCCTGGGTCGCGCCGGTGATGCTCGCCCTGTTCCTCATCGGCCTGGCCTGGATCGTCGTTTTCTACGTCACGGACGGCTCGCTGCCCATCGATGCTCTGGGCAACTGGAACATCGTGGTGGGCTTCGGTTTCATCGCCGCCGGGTTCGCCGTCTCGACGCAGTGGAAGTAGGCCCGGGCTCAGCTCTGCCCAGGGCTGTTCACTGAGTTATCCACAGGCTTTGTCCACATGGGGAAAAGAAAGACGATCTGTGGATAACTCGCGGGAGGTTGACGCCGGTATGACCGGCCGCCGGGTATCCGAAGACCTGTTCGCCCCCTGTCTGACCTGCGAAAACACGGGCCGGTGACAGGGGGCACAGATGTTCCCGCACCCTGTGCACAAGATCCGCCACTCGCTGTGGACAAAGCCCGCTCAGGTGAGCTGGGCCGTCCTCAGCAGTACCAGGACGACGATGGCAGCGAGCACCAGCGCACAGGTGCCGTACTGGACCAGCGAGCGCTTCTCGCGCGGGGCGTGCACCATCGCGTAGCCCACCACCAGGCCGGCCACCAGACCCCCGATGTGGGCCTGCCAGGAGATGTTGGACCAGGTGAAGGTGAAGATCAGGTTGATCACCAGCAGGGCGACGATCGGCCGCATGTCCTGGTTGAGCCGCCGCATCAGGACCGCGGTGGCGCCGAACAGTCCGAAGACGGCCCCGGACGCGCCGAGCGTCGACGTGGTGGCCGTGCTCAGCAGATAGGCGAGGGCACTGCCGGCGAGACCGGAGATCAGGAAGAGCGCCAGATAGCGGGCCCGGCCGAGCACGGCCTCCAGCGGACCGCCGAGCCACCACAGGCTGAGCATGTTGAAGCCGACGTGCCAGATCTGCTCATGGGTGAACACCGAGGTCAGCAGGCGGTACCACTCGCCGTCCGCGACACCCTCCGTCGGCAGGAACGGCTCCGGGGGCCAGCGGCCGATCAGCACCAGGTCGTTCAGCAGCGGGGTGCTGATCTGGACCGCGATGAACACGGCCAGATTGATGCCGATGAGGATCTTGGTGATCAGGTGGGGGTCGGCCGCGACCGTGCCGCCGGCCAGCGTGCGGGGCATCGAGGCGGAGGGCGCGTGTCCGGTGCCGGACCCGCTGCGGACGCAGTCCGGGCACTGGAAGCCCACCGAGGCGTTGACCATGCACTCCGGGCAGATCGGACGCTCACAGCGGGTGCAGCGGATACCGGTCTCGCGGTCCGGGTGCCGATAGCAGTGAGGGACGCTGTGGGCGTCCTGCTGGCTGCTCGCAGCCTGGTCGTCCATGACATCCCCTCGGTGGTGTGGAAAAGCCCCGCCCCGCCCATCCTTACGGATGAGCGGGGCGATTGGTTCCCTCCGGGGAGCTTTCGCCCCCCGGAACGCCGGATTCTCAGCCCTCGGTGATCTCGATCGTCTCGATCACGACGTCCTTGACCGGACGGTCCGTGCGCGGGTTGGTCTGAGTGGAGGCGATGCTGTCGACGACCTTCTGGCCGGCGGCGTCGGTGACCTCGCCGAAGATGGTGTGCTTGCGGTTCAGCCAGGCCGTGGGGGCCACGGTGATGAAGAACTGCGAGCCGTTGGTGCCCGGACCGGCGTTGGCCATGGCCAGCAGGTAGGGCTTGTCGAAGCGCAGGTCCGGGTGGAACTCGTCCTCGAACTGGTAGCCGGGGCCACCGGTGCCGTTGCCGAGCGGGTCACCGCCCTGGATCATGAAGCCGCTGATCACCCGGTGGAAGACCGTGCCGTCGTAGAGCTTGTCGGTGGTCTTGGCGCCGGTCTGCGGGTGGACCCACTCCCGCTCGCCCTTGGCGAGCTCGACGAAGTTCTTGACCGTCTTGGGCGCGTGGTCCGGGAAGAGCCGGACCTTGATGTCGCCGTGGTTGGTCTTGAGGGTGGCGTAGAGCTGCTCAGCCACGATGTGCCTTCCGTTGTCTTTCCGTGACACCCCGATCCTCGCACGGACCGGGCCCCTCGTCGCCCGGCCTCGGTGCACGGGCGGGCAACCGGGCCGAACAGGTTGCGGAAATCCGCACGAGTCGCTCCGTAGCGGGAGCGCCCGGCGGCGATCCGTGGCATTGTCGGCGACAAGCTCCCGTTGCCCAGGATTCACCCCCTATCGCACTCCATATCGCACCTGATCGCACTTGATCACGTTCGACCGGCACCCGTATGCCCGTCCACGCGTGCCCCGCGGCCGTCCCGCAGGCATGATCCGTAAAAGGGTGGAAAGTCGAAATACCGTACGCCACCGAGGAGGAGGAACCCGTGACCCGCATCGACAGCGTGCGCGCCGCGACCGGTTCGGCGAAGGACAGCGTGCTGCACGCCGCGGAAGTGGTGGCGCCCTACGCCGACACGGCCAAGGTCAGGGCCGCGCACTACGCACACGAGGCACGCGTACGGCTCGCGCCCAAGGTGACGCAGGCCGCAGGGCAGGCCCGCGCACAGTACGGAGCACACGTCCAGCCGTATCTGGAGCAGGCCCGGGCGCATGTGCCACCCAAGGTCGACCTGGCCGCCCAAGAAGCAGCCCTCCGGACGCGCAAGGCCGCGCGTCAGGCGGCGGAGTTCTCCAAGCCGAAGATCGAACAGGCGAGGGCCGCCGCCGGACCGGCCAAAGACGAGGCAGCGGCGCGCAGTGCTGCGGTGCTGGCCGCTCTCCGCGGCCAGGTCTCGGCCAAGCAGATCAACAAGCTCGTCCGCAAGCAGCAGCGGCGCGCCAAGGCCGGGAAGGCAGCCAGGGTGCTGCTGGTGCTGGGCGCCGTCGCGGGCGGAGCCTTCGCCGCCTGGAAGTGGTGGGACAAGCAGGCCAACCCCGACTGGCTGGTGGAGCCGCCGGCCCCGACGGACGTCCCGGAGGGCAGCACGCTCACCGCGGTGGACGGCAGCGGCCAGTCCACGCTGGACCCGGAGGTCCAGGCCAAGGAGGCCGAGGAGGAGGCCGCCAAGCGCGACGACCAGCAGTGAGAAGGAAGCACGGGCTGGGCAACGGCGCGGCAGGAAGGGAGAGTTGACGCTCTCCTGGACGGCCGCGCCGTTTCACGTGAAACGATCTCCACGCGACGACAAAGACCTCTCTCACCGCGTGCCCGCAGGTGGGAGGGGTTTGTGGTTGTGGACTTCATGTGGAATCTGACGCGGAAACGCCCTCCGGCTGGGAGTGCCGGAGGGCGTTTGACCTGCGGTGGAGCCTAGGGGAGTCGAACCCCTGACATCTGCCATGCAAAGACAGCGCTCTACCAACTGAGCTAAGGCCCCGGAAGCAAAGCGTCCACCTGTGGGAATCCCGTCCTGGTGGGCGCCGGAGACCAGAGTACCGGGTCACCCCCGGGATCCCGCAAAAAGATTGGGGTCCCCGTGACCAACCACTCTCCGTAAGATGCTCGGCGTGGTTCGCTACAGCGAACCGCAGTTCTAGGGGAAGCGATGGGGAGACGCAATGGACGCTGCACAGCAGGAAGCCACCGCAAGAGCGCGGGAACTGCAGCGGAACTGGTACGGGGAGCCGTTGGGGACGCTCTTCCGCCGGCTGATAGACGATCTCGGTCTCAACCAGGCTCGTCTCGCGGGGGTTCTGGGACTGTCGGCGCCGATGCTGTCGCAGCTGATGAGCGGCCAGCGGGCGAAGATCGGTAATCCGGCCGTGGTCCAGCGGGTGCAGCTGCTGCAGGACCTGGCCCGCCAGGTCGTGGACGGCAGCGTCAGCGCGGCCGAGGCGACCGAGCGGATGGAGGAGATCAAGAAGTCGTCGGGGGGTTCGGTACTCACCAACACCACGCAGACGACGAACAGTTCGGGGGCGCCGACGGTCAAGCGGGTGGTCCGCGAGATCCAGTCCCTGCTGCGTTCGGTGGCCGCCGCCAGCGAGATTCTCGAGGCCGCGGACGCCCTCGCCCCCACGCACCCCGAGTTGGCGGAGTTCCTCCGCGTCTACGGCGCCGGCCGCACCTCCGACGCGGTGGCGCACTACCAGTCCCACCAGAGCTGACCATCCGCCCGGCCGCCGCAGCGGGTACGGCAGCCGCCGGGCATCGGGGGGACCGACGCACTGGGGGGTTGAGCACATCGGGGGATCGAGCGAGGGGCGGGGGAGTCGTACCGCCCGTCGAGGGGCAGGCAGAGGGGGAGTCACGGGGGCCATCGCTGGGGGAGGAGCGACGTTCAGCCATGGGTGAGGTGTTCGCCGGCCGGTACGAGCTGGTCGACCCGATCGGCCGCGGAGGCGTCGGTGCCGTCTGGCGCGCCTGGGACCATCGCCGGCGGCGCTATGTGGCCGCCAAGGTGCTTCTCCAGAGCGACGCGCACTCGCTGCTCCGCTTCGTGCGCGAGCAGGCCCTGCGCATCGACCATCCCCATGTCCTCGCGCCGACCAGCTGGGCCGCCGACGACGACAAGGTGCTCTTCACCATGGACCTCGTCGCCGGCGGCTCGCTGGTCCACCTGGTGAACGACTACGGGCCGCTGCCACCCGCCTATGTCTGCACGCTGCTCGACCAGCTGCTGGCGGGACTGGCCGCGGTGCACGCCGAGGGCGTGGTGCACCGCGACATCAAGCCCGCCAACGTGCTCCTGGAGGCGACGGGGACGGCCAGGCCACGGCTGCGCCTGTCCGACTTCGGCATCGCCATGCGGCTGGGCGAGCCCCGGCTGACCGAGACCAACCTGGTCGTCGGCACGCCCGGCTATATCGCTCCCGAGCAGATGATGGGCTCGGAGCCGGACTTTCCCGCCGACCTGTTCGCCGTGGGCCTCGTAGCGCTGTATCTGCTGGAGGGCGCCAAGCCGGACGCCAAGGCCCTCGTCCAGTACTTCACGGAGCATGGGACGCCCGGAGCGCCCCAGGGCATTCCGGAGCCGCTGTGGCAGGTCGTGTCGACCCTGCTGCAACCGGATCCGGCGGCGCGCTTCCGTACCGCCACCGGGGCGCGCAAGGCGCTCGCCGCGGCCGCGGAGCTCCTTCCGGAGCCCGGCCCCGACGACGAGCAGATCGAGATCTTCGACCAACTCGGGCCGCTGCCACCGGGGTTCGCGGAGGACGGCCCGGTGAGGCGGGCCTCCGGCGTGACGAGCCCGGGCGGTGGCCGTCCGCCGTCCGGCGGGGAGGACGAGGGCGCCCTCGACGCTCCGCCGTCCCGGTCTGCGGGGGCTCGGCAGTCCGCGGCGGGGGAAGCGGGGGTTGCGGCCGGAGGCCGGATCTCTGCTGGAGCCGGGCGGGCGGGCACGGGTGAGGGGCCGGAAGGCGGGGTGCCGGGCCACCTGGCGGGGTCCGCAGCACCGGGCCATCTGCCGGAGGCAGCACCGGGCCATTTGCCGGAGGCAGCAGGCGAGGGCGTGGGCCGCGCGGGAGCCGGGGGCGGGGCCGGCTCGGCAGATCTGTCCGGGGGCGGTAGGGAACCTGGTGGCCCGGCCGAGTTCTCCGGCAGCGGGGCCACCTCCGCCGGCTTCTCCGTGGGCGGGCCCGGCCTCACGGTCGAACCCGGTTCCACAGGCGGGCCCAGCTCCACGGACGGACCCGGCTTCACGGACGGACCCGGCTTCACGGACGGACCCGGCTCCACGGACGGACCCAGCTCCACGGACGGACCCGGTGCCGCAGACGGGCCCGGTGCCGCAGACGGACCCGGTGCCGCGAACCGACCCGTCTCCGCAGGCAGGCCCGCTGCCGCAACCGGGCCTGGCTACACCGGCTGGCCTGGTTCCACAGGCGGGCCCGCTTCTGCGGGCGGGCGGCCGGTCTCGGCACCCGGCAGCGGAATCGCCGCAGGTCACAGCACCGGCATGGGCACCGGCACCGGAACTGGGGTCGGCCACCCCGGCCCCGGCTCCGTGTCGCCCGGCACCGCCGACCCGTGGCAGCACACCGCTCCCCCCACCCCCGCACCGGACTCCGCTCCCCCCGCCTCCGCACCGCCCGGACTCGCGCCCCCGGGCGGCAGCCCACGCCACCCGCAGGCACCCGAGCAACCGCCCGCCCCCGCTCAGCCCTCCGCTCCGGAGCAACCGGCCGGTATGTCGGACACCGGCAGCTTCCACCTGCCTCCGCCGCCGGCCATGGGCAGCTCCCCCGCCACACCGTTCGCTCCGACCCCGCTCAGCACGCCCCCACCACCGGGACAAGCCCTCCACCACGGCGCACAGCACCCTCAGGCCCCTGCCGTGCCCGTCTCCCCCAACGACCCCACTCATCCGCTGCGCTCCCCCCAGTCGCATCCACCGGCGTATCCCACCCCGGCCTGGCACCAGCCCGCCGAGGCCTTCACTGCTGAATACACCGCCCAGGTCGCGCAGGTTCCCACTCCGAACGCAGCGGTTCCACAGACCGGACCGACCGGCCGCCGGCGTCGCCGTCCGGGCCCTCCGGCCAAGGTGGCCGTGCCCCTCCTGCTGCTCGCCCTGGCCTGCTACGCCGTGGGTTTCTGGGCCCTCACCCAGATCTGACCGCCCGCCCGCAGCGTCGGCCCGCTACGGAGTCGCCCGCCTGCGGGCCACGACCGTCCACACCCCGAGCCCCAGCAGAAGCGCGCTCCCCGTGCCGATGCCGCCCACGGCCAGCGCCCGCATCGCGATGCCGTCGCCGTCCGCCGTGCCCTCGGCCGCCGCCTCCCGGTCCTCGTCCGTGACGGTGAAGATGCCCGCCGGCACGGAATCCCCCTGGTAGCCGGGCCCGTCCTGTGCCGAACCGCCCACCCGTACCCGCAGCACAAACGGCACGGGCTCGTCACCGAACTCCTCCGCCACCTCCGCCGAGAGGTGGGCGACGAGGTAGTAGGAACCGGCGAAGCGCACGGCCGACACCTTGCTGTTGGGCGCCTGCCGGTTGGCGTGGGCCACGGGCGGCAAGGGAGTCAGGCTCTCCGTCTTCTGGCTGCCGTCGTAGCCGATGCCCAGGTCGGCGACGTGGCCGCGGACGGGGTTGTAGAGGTCCAGGTCCAGGGCGGAGGGGACGAAACCGGAGCGGCCGGAGCCCGAGCCGCCCAGCTCGGCGGTGACGTGCAGCTGCTGCCCCCAGTCGACGGGGACCCGGTAGAACACCGTCCGGCCGGGCCTGATGTCGTCCCGCCAGACCCCCTCGCCGATCAGGGCCGCCTCGGCGAATCCCGCCCCGCCCGGCCGCCGCTGCTCCTCTCCCGTGAGGGGATCCGGGGTCGCGGAGTTCCAGGTCCCGGGCGCGCCGGTCGCCCCCTCCTCCTTCACCGGCGGCTCGGAGGCGACGGCGAGCTCCAGCTCCCAGGGCTCGGGGGAGGCTCCTCTGCCGTCCGGGTCGGCGCGCTCGACCGACACATAGTAGGTCCCGGCCTCCCGGCACAGGGATCTTCTCGGCGAGGTCTCCCGAGCGGCCCAGGCGCTGACGGGGCGGGGGCTGCGGCCGGCTCCGAAGGTCGCGGTGTCGAGATCGCACGAGCGGCCGTCGCCGTCCCGCAGGGACACCTTGAGGCCGTCGGAGACCGCGGCGGTGCCGCCCGCCGGCGGAACGGCGGTGACGGAGACGTACGCATTCGACGTCCCGTCGAGCTGGACGCCGTAGTGCACCGGGCCGGACGCCGGCAGGGTGCTGCGATAACTCCGGCCCGCCGTCAGCGTCGGCGCCGCCCCCGTGCTCGCGGCACCCTCGACGCGCTGAGCGTCATCGGCGAAGGCATAGCCCCCCGGCGTTCCCAACGCCGCCCCGAACGTCTTCGGAGCACCACTCGCGGCCTTGTGCCACCCGGAGAACCGCGTGCCACCGGCGGCAGCGTGCGCCGGCTGCCCCGACCCCGGAGCCGCGGCCGGGGCCAGCAGCAGCGCAGTCGTGAGCAACGCCACGCCCGCGCGCCCGCGAGCCACCGGACGCCCCTGTACGAGCCGTGCGCGCCGCCCCCACGCCCTGCACCGCCGTCCCCTCACGCGCCACTCCTCGCTTCCTGCCGGGGCGTCCCTCTGCCTAGGCGTCGGCCCGTACGTGATCATTCATACGCCGCGCCGCCGCCCATCCTGCCCCGCGACGGCGGCCCGTGAGCAAGGTTCACCGCACACAAAACCCCGACCGCAAGCGCGGCCGGGGTCTGTTCAGAGTCGGTTGTCGGTACTCACGAACCCGTGGGCACGGAGTCAGTCGCCTCCGTCCACAGATCCTGCTCGGCGCGATCCGCCTGGATCTGGCGGTACACGAGGAGCCCGCCGATGGCGGCCAGTGCGACCAGGAGAAGCTTCTTCACCGCGCGACCTCGTCTTTCCTTGACGTAGGGGACCTCTGGCGCCCGACTATACACACCGACCGATACCGATCGGTGACCTATGTCGGCCCTCAACTCCCGCCCGCCGCAGCTCTTTAGCCGCTGATCACCTCGATCCGATCGGAGGGTGATCACACCCTCACGGACCGTTGATTTAGCCGATTTGCTCCGTGCTTCTCCTCTTCTCGGCCGCCTTGCGTCCATCCGGGTGGTGTTCATCTGAACATCCACGCGCCACGGGCGTCGGTCCACCACTTCGCGGCCCTCATACACATCATGAGGAAAGTACGCAAATCGCCCAACCCGAAAGTGAGGGGACCATGGCCAAGAACAAGGTCATGAAGCTGTGGACCGTCATCGTCACCGCCTTCCTCGCGCTCTGCACGGCGCTCGGCCTGTCCACCACCACCGCCTCGGCGGCCGTACCGCAGACCGAGACGGCGCGCAACACGGAGCGCGCCGCCGACACCACGGCGGCCCCGGCGGTGCTCCTGCGGTTCTCGCCCCGGCCCAGCGCCTTGCCCCCCACGATGAAGCAGCGCATCCACGCCGAGGCCCACGGCAAATCCCCCCGCTGCCGGCACCTCCTCGCCATGGGCACCAACGCGGACCTGCTGATGTGCGCCCCCGACACGGCGGCCCCATCCGACACCACGTCCCAGCCCGGCACCACACCCCAGCCCGGCACCGCACCCCAGTCCGGCGCCGCTTCCCCATCGGGCCCCTCGACCACCAGCAACACCCCACTCCAGCGCTGACCCCCGGCCGCTCCTACTCCGGCCACCCCCAGCACCCCAGCCATCTCGTGCCGTCCGGCAGTTGAAAGTCCTGGCGAACTTGCGTACAGCCCCACGGCACACGCAGGCCCGGCAGCTCCTCCCCGGAGCAGCCGGGCCTTTCCATGTCCAGCACGGTTCTGTCCAGCACGGTTCTGTCCAGCACAGTTCTGTCCAGCAAAGCCCTATGCGCTTATGCGCGCTCCTCAGCCGCCTCCGCCCCGAGCTTCTCCGCGCGTTCCCGCGGGTCGCACCCCGGGCCTACGCCCTCGACGAGTACGACATCTCCGTCGATGCGGTCGGTCCGCAGGCGGAGGATCTGCTGGTACTCGGGGGACTCGTACCAGACGCGGGCCTCGGCCATTGCCGGGGAACTCTGCGATACGCATCCGGACAGCAGCCGGCAGCACTGACAGCACCGGACGCCAAAGACCCCCGGCCCAATCGGACCGGGGGTCTTTTCGCTGGTGGGGCTAACAGGATTTGAACCTGTGGCCTCATCCTTATCAGGGATGCGCTCTAACCAACTGAGCTATAGCCCCGCCGCGCTCTGCGGTGTGTGTCCCGCGCGCTGACCCCTGAAGATTAGCGCACGAGAGGGGGAGTCCCAAAATCGGTTACCCGGGGCCCGCCGGAGCGGGCTACTCGTCCTCGGCCAGGGTCAGCTCGACGCCGCCCACGAAGCCCGCGGAGAGGTTGTAGATGAAGGCGCCGAGCGTCGCCAGGGCCGTGGCCAGGACGACGTCGATGACCGCGATGATCGTGGTGAACAGCAGCACGTTCGGCAGCGACAGGAAGGACTGCAGGTCGAAGCCGTTCGACTCGTTGGAGCCGGTCGCCTCGGAGATGGTGCCGCCGACGGTCGAGAAGACGCCCATGGCGTCCATCACCATCCACAGGACGGCGGAGGCGACGATCGTGCAGATGCCCAGCGCGATGGAGAGCAGGAAGCTGACCTTCATGACCGACCAGGGGTCGGCCTTGGCCACGCGCAGCCTGGCCTTGCGCACGCGCGGGGTGGTGGTCGCCCCCGTGCGCGGGCGCCGTACCGCGCCGGCCGGTCCCGCCGCGGGCTGCGCCGGGTAGGCCTGCGGCGGGTGGTAGGGCCCCGCCGGCTGCTGCGGGTGCCGCTCCCCGGGCAGCGGTGAGGCCGCCTGAGCGGCGGCGCCCTGGTCCGGCGCGGCCCGCTGCGGGCCTCGGGTGTCCGTCACCGTTCCCCCCTGGGATGGCTGTGGCTTCGGCGAGGACGAGTCGTTCGCGGGCACCCTCACCGGCTTCAGGTTGGTCGTGTGCGGGTCGGGTGCCTGTGCGGCGGAGCCACGGCCACCACCGTCCGTTCCCCTGCCGGTACCGGTCGGTCCGGTGCCCGTGGCTCCGCTCACGCTGACTCACTCCTCGTACTACTCGAACGAGGGCTCCCCGCCCTGGTCCGTGCCGGTCGTCGCCTCGGCGGTGTCTCCGGCCTCGCCGTCGACTTCCTCCGCCTCGCGTCCCGCCTCGGCGTTCCGGGCGATGCCGACCACGGCATCGCGCTTGCCCAAGTTGATCAGTTGAACGCCCATGGTGTCACGGCCGGTTTCCCTGATCTCGTTGACTCGCGTGCGAATCACACCGCCCGACAGCGTGATGGCGAGGATCTCGTCGTTCTCCTCGACCACCAGCGCGCCGACGAGCGAACCCCGGTCCTCCACGATCTTGGCGGCCTTGATGCCGAGGCCGCCGCGACCCTGGACGCGGTACTCGTCGACGGCGGTCCGCTTCGCGTACCCGCCGTCCGTGGCAGTGAACACGAAAGTACCGGGTCGGACAACATTCATCGAGAGCAGTTCGTCTCCCTCGCGGAAGCTCATGCCCTTGACGCCCGAGGTCGCACGGCCCATGGGACGCAGCGTCTCGTCCGAGGCGGTGAACCTGATCGACTGCGCCTTCTTGCTGATCAGCAGCAGATCGTCCTCGGCCGAGACCAGTTCGGCACCGATCAGTTCGTCGTCGGTTCCGTCCTCGCGCTCGCGCAGATTGATCGCGATCACACCACCGGAGCGCGGGGAGTCGTAGTCCTTCAGCGGGGTCTTCTTGACCAGGCCGCCCTTGGTGGCCAGGACCAGATACGGCGCCGCCTCGTAGTCGCGGATCGCGAAGATCTCGGCGATCGTCTCGTCCGGCTGGAAGGCCAGCAGGTTGGCCACGTGCTGCCCGCGCGCGTCCCGTCCGGCGTCGGGCAGCTCGTAGCCCTTGATCCGGTAGACGCGGCCCTTGTTGGTGAAGAACAGCAGCCAGTGATGGGTGGTCGAGACGAAGAAGTGGTCGACGATGTCGTCTTCCTTGAGCTTCGCCCCGCGCACGCCCTTGCCGCCGCGCTTCTGGGCGCGGTAGTCGTCGGTCCTGGTGCGCTTGATGTAGCCGCCGCGGGTGACCGTGACGACGATGTCCTCCTCGGCGATCAGGTCCTCGATGGACATGTCGCCCTCGTAGGGGATCAGCTGCGTCTTGCGGTCGTCGCCGTACTTCTCGACCAGCGCGGCCAGCTCCTGGCTGACGATGCCGCGCTGGCGGACCGGCGAGGCGAGGATCTCGTTGTACTCGTTGATCTTCGCCTGCAGGTCGTCGTGCTCCTGGACGATCTTCTGCCGCTCCAGGGCCGCCAGGCGGCGGAGCTGCATCTCCAGGATCGCGTTGGCCTGGATCTCGTCGATCTCCAGCAGGTCCATCAGGCCGCCGCGGGCGACCTCGACGGTCTCGCTGCCCCGGATCAGCGCGATGACCTCGTCGATGGCGTCGAGGGCCTTCAGCAGACCGCGCAGGATGTGGGCGCGCTCCTCGGCCTTGCGCAGCCGGAAGCGGGTGCGGCGGACGATGACCTCGATCTGGTGGTTCACCCAGTGGCGGATGAACGCGTCCAGCGACAGCGTGCGCGGCACGCCGTCCACCAGGGCCAGCATGTTGGCGCCGAAGTTGGTCTGCAGATCGGTGTGCTTGTACAGGTTGTTCAGCACGACCTTGGCGACCGCGTCCCGCTTGAGCACGATCACCAGGCGCTGGCCGGTGCGCGAGGAGGTCTCGTCGCGGACGTCCGCGATGCCGCCGATCTTGCCGTCCTTCACCAGGTCGGCGATCTTCTGCGCGAGGTTGTCCGGGTTGACCTGGTAGGGCAGCTCGGTGACGACCAGGCACTGGCGGTTCTGGATCTCCTCGACCTCGACCACCGCGCGCATGGTGATCGAGCCGCGGCCGGTGCGGTAGGCCTCCTCGATGCCCTTGCGGCCCACCACCAGGGCGCCGGTCGGGAAGTCGGGGCCCTTGATGCGCTCGATCAGCGCGTCCAGCAGCTCCTCGTGCGAGGCCTCCGGGTTCTCCAGGTACCACTGGGCACCGGCGGCGACCTCGCGCAGGTTGTGCGGCGGGATGTTGGTCGCCATGCCGACCGCGATACCGGCCGAGCCGTTGATCAGCAGGTTCGGGAAGCGGGCCGGCAGGACGGTCGGCTCCTGGGAGCGGCCGTCGTAGTTGTCCGTGAAGTCGACGGTCTCCTCGTCGATGTCACGGACCATCTCCATCGACAGCGGCGCCATCTTGCACTCGGTGTAGCGCATCGCCGCCGCCGGGTCGTTGCCCGGGGAGCCGAAGTTGCCGTTGGAGTCCACCAGCGGCATCCGCATCGCCCACGGCTGCGCCAGGCGGACCAGCGCGTCGTAGATCGAGGAGTCGCCGTGCGGGTGGTAGTTGCCCATGACGTCGCCGACGACACGGGCGCACTTGTAGAAGCCGCGCTCGGGGCGGTAGCCGCCGTCGTACATCGCGTACAGCACGCGCCGGTGGACGGGCTTGAGGCCGTCCCGGACGTCCGGCAGCGCACGCGAGACGATGACGGACATCGCGTAGTCGAGGTACGAGCGCTGCATCTCCGTCTCGAGCCCGACGGGCTCGACACGCAGGGCCAGGGTCTCGCCCTCGGGCGTGGTGACAGGGGTGTTCTCGTCGGTCATTGCTGGTGAAAGTCCTTCCGGGTGCGGTCAGCTGAGACCGACTCAGATGTCGAGGAAACGGACGTCCTTGGCGTTGCGCTGGATGAACGCGCGGCGGGCCTCGACGTCCTCGCCCATCAGCACCGAGAACAGGTCGTCGGCCTGGGCGGCGTCGTCGAGCGTGACCTGGCCGAGGACGCGGTGCTCCTGGTCCATCGTGGTGATGCGCAGCTCCTCGGCGTTCATCTCACCGAGACCCTTGAAGCGCTGCACCGAGTCCTCGCGGATGCGCTTGCCTGCCTGGCGGCCCATCTCGATCAGCGCGTCCCGCTCGCGGTCGGAGTACGCGTACTCGAAGTCGTCCTTGCCCCACTTGATCTTGTAGAGCGGCGGACGGGAGAGGTACACGTGCCCGGCCTCGACCAGCGGGCGCATGAAGCGGAACAGGAAGGTCAGCAGCAGGGTGTTGATGTGCTGGCCGTCGACGTCGGCGTCCGCCATCAGGATGATCTTGTGATAGCGGAGCTTGCTGATGTCGAAGTCCTCGTGCACGCCGGTGCCGAACGCGGAGATCATCGCCTGGATCTCCTGGTTCTGCAGGATGCGGTCGATGCGCGCCTTCTCCACGTTGAGGATCTTGCCGCGGATCGGGAGGATCGCCTGGTACTCCGGGTTCCGGCCGGACTTGGCCGAGCCGCCCGCGGAGTCACCCTCGACGATGAAGATCTCGCACTTGGTCGGGTCGTTCGACTGGCAGTCGGAGAGCTTGCCCGGCAGGGAGGCGGTCTCCAGCAGGCCCTTGCGGCGGGTCAGGTCGCGCGCCTTGCGGGCCGCCACCCGCGCGGTGGCCGCGGCGATGCCCTTGCGGACGATGTCCCCCGCCTCGTTCGGGTTGCGGTCCAGCCAGTCGTTGAGGTGCTCGTAGACCGCCTTCTGGACGAAGGTCTTGGCCTCCGTGTTGCCCAGCTTGGTCTTGGTCTGGCCCTCGAACTGCGGCTCGCTCAGCTTGACCGAGATGATCGCGGTCAGGCCCTCGCGGATGTCGTCACCCGTGAGGTTGTCGTCCTTCTCGCGCAGCAGCTTGCGGTCGCGCGCGTACTTGTTGATCAGCGAGGTGAGCGCCGCGCGGAAGCCCTCCTCGTGGGTGCCGCCCTCGTGGGTGTGGATGATGTTGGCGAACGAGTAGACGCCCTCGCTGTAGCCGGTGTTCCACTGCATGGCCACCTCGAGGGACAGGCTCTTGTCCTTGTCCTCCGCCTCGAGGGAGATCACGCTGGGGTGCACCACGTCTCCCTTGCGGGAGTTGAGGTACTTCACGAAGTCGACGATGCCGCCCTCGTAGTGGTACGTGACGGTCTTGGCCTTCTGCTCCTCGGCCAGCTCGTCCGCGCCGGCCTCGTCCGCACCGGCGGTGGCCTTGGCCGACTCCCGCTCGTCGGTGAGCCGGATGGTCAGGCCCTTGTTGAGGAACGCCATCTCCTGGAAACGCCGCGAGAGCGTCTCGAAGGAGTAGTCGGTGGTCTCGAAGATGTCCGGGTCGGCCCAGAAGGTGACGGAGGTGCCGGTCTCGTCCGTCGGCTCGTGCCGCTGGAGCGGAGCCGTGGGCACGCCCATCTTGTAGTCCTGCGTCCAGCGGTAGCCGTCGGTCTTGACCTCGACGGACACCCGGCTGGAGAGGGCGTTGACGACGGAGACGCCGACACCGTGCAGACCACCGGAGACCGCGTAGCCGCCGCCGCCGAACTTGCCGCCCGCGTGCAGCACGGTCAGCACGACCTCGACGGCCGGCTTGCCCTCGGAGGGCACGATGCCCACCGGGATGCCGCGGCCGTTGTCGACGACGCGTACGCCGCCGTCGGCGAGGATCGTCACATCGATGGTGTCCGCGTGCCCGGCCAGCGCCTCGTCGACGGAGTTGTCGACCACCTCGTACACGAGGTGGTGCAGGCCACGCTCACCGGTCGAGCCGATGTACATGCCGGGTCGCTTGCGGACCGCGTCCAGACCCTCGAGGACGGTGATGGCACTGGCGTCGTACGACACGGCGTCTGAGCCCTCGGCGACTCCGGCCGGGGCCTCGGTGGACGGGATGTTCTCGTTGGGGTTGCCGGAATCGGCCACGAAGCGCCCTTTCTGGCACAGCACGAGCCGGGCTCGTCGGCGGTCGCCGTGAGCGGCTGCGGCATGTTGCGTCGGTAAGCCTTGATCAGCGTTGCTCAGCTTCTCCCGGACGGTCCCCACGTTTGGGGCGGGATCGTCTTCCAGTCTACCGGTAGCGCTGACATCGATGGGGCTTTGCGGGTCCCTGAGCCCTCATATGCCGCCCTGAACCGCCCTCGGCCGACTCCCGATATGCGGATGGGGGCTCCAAGGGGCTCACAAGGGCACTCAGCGCTTCCGCCCGTCAACCTTCCGCGACGGCTCACCGGCGGGGTGTGCGAAGGGACGCCCGGGGGCCGGAACGAGGGGTTCCGAAACGGCGCGAAAGGGGGCCCGCAGAACGCGTCGTCCCAGTTCTGCCGAGGTCCTCCCGGCGTGCGGGACCGCCCGGGCACGCGCCGGGGGCCGTACTTCGTGATCAATACACCTAGCCGTACGTGTCGCCGGGGCCGGTGCTGCCCGGGGCGCGGAGGGGGCCGTAGCGACGGGTGGGGGCGCTGGGGCCGTTGACCTTGATCAGGCGGACCGTGCCGTGGCCCAGGTCCTCGTTGAGCCGGGCGACCAGGGTGGGGGCGAGCAGCCGCAGGTTGGTCGCCCAGGCCGTGGAGTCGCAGCGGACGAACAGCACCCGCTCGTCCTCGTCGTACCGCTCGGGCTCGCAGTGCTTGGCCACGTCCTCGCCGACGATCTCCGGCCAGCGGCCCATCACCCCGCCCACCGCGGCCGGTGCCTCCCAGCCGCGCTCCGCGATCAGCCGGTTGATCGCCGGGCCCAGTGGCATCGGGTCGCGCCGGTCGGTGCGCGCGCCGGAGCGCAGGCCGCCGCCGCGGCGCGCCTGCTGCTTCTGCTGTGCCGCCTCTCCCCGGGCGCGCGCCGCCTCCCTGGCCGCGCGCAGGGCCACCCGCGCGAGGTCGACACCGGAGGGCTCGGGTGTTCTGCCGGGGTCCTTCGTGCCGTCCGGGCGGTCCGTGCCGCTCCGGGGCGTCTCGGGCTCGCTCATACGCGCTCCACCGTCCCCTCGGCCACGGCGAAGCGCGCCCCGGACAGCACATGGGGGACGTCGTCGTCGACGGCCGCGGTCACCAGGACCTGCTCACCGGGCGCCACCAGCTCGGCCAGGCGCTCACGGCGGCGGGTGTCCAGCTCGGCGAAGACGTCGTCGAGCACCAGCACCGGCTCGTTGCCCTCGGCGCGCAGCAGGTCGTAGGAGGCCAGGCGCAGCGCCAGGGCGCAGGACCAGGACTCGCCGTGGGAGGCGTAGCCCTTGGCGGGGAGCTGGCCCAGCTTGAGCAGCAGGTCGTCGCGGTGCGGGCCGACGAGCGTGACGCCCCGCTCGATCTCCTGCTTGCGGGACTCGGCGAGCGCGGCCAGCAGCTGCTCGAACAGGTCCTCGCGGGTGTGCGCCTCGCCGGGCGCGGACGCCTTGTACTCCAGGGCCACCGGTCCGCCGCCGGGCGCCAGCTGCTCGTACGCCTTGTCGGCCAGCGGCTGCACCGCGGCGATCAGGTCCAGGCGCTGGGCGAGCAGCTCGGCGCCGGCCCGGGCGAGGTGCTGGTCCCAGACGTCGAGGGTGGACAGGTCCATGGTCCGGCCGCCGTGCCGGCGGGCCAGCGCGGCCGACTTCAGCAGGGTGTTGCGCTGCTTGAGCACCCGGTCGTAGTCGGAGCGCACCCCGGCCATGCGCGGGGAGCGGGCGGTGATCAGCTCGTCCAGGAACCGGCGCCGCTCGCCGGGGTCCCCCTTGACCAGGGCGAGGTCCTCCGGCGCGAACAGCACGGTGCGCACGATGCCGAGCACGTCCCGGGGCCTGACCTGCGCGGACCGGTTGATGCGGGCGCGGTTGGCCCGGCCCGGGTTCAGCTCCAGCTCCACCAGCTGCTGCCGGTCACCCTGGCGCACCTGGGCCCGGATGATCGCGCGGTCGGCGCCCATCCGGACCAGGGGGGCGTCGGAGGAGACCCGGTGGCTGCCGAGGGTGGCGAGATAGCCGACCGCCTCGACCAGGTTCGTCTTGCCCTGCCCGTTCGGGCCGACGAACGCCGTCACCCCCGGGTCGAGCGGGAACTCGACCCGGGGATAGGAGCGGAAGTCGGCCAGCGACAGATGCGTGACGTGCATGGTCGTTCGCCGACCTCCCGGTACCTCTGGGTGGCTTTCCGCTCCGTCACCTCGGTGGTGACGGCCTGCTTCCTGCCTGCCGTGTTGTTACTTCTTCTCGACCGCGTGGCCGCCGAACTGGTTGCGCAGCGCCGCGATCATCTTCATCTGCGGCGAGTCCTCCTGACGCGAGGCGAACCGCGCGAACAGCGAGGCGGTGATCGCCGGCAGCGGGACCGCGTTGTCGATCGCGGCCTCCACAGTCCAGCGTCCCTCACCGGAGTCCTGTGCATAACCCCGGAGCCCGTCCAGGTGCTCGTCCTCGTCCAGCGCCTTCACCGCGAGGTCGAGCAGCCAGGAGCGGATGACCGTGCCCTCCTGCCAGGAGCGGAAGACCTCCCGGACGTCCGTCACGGAGCCGGCCTTCTCCAGCAGCTCCCAGCCCTCGGCGTAGGCCTGCATCATCGCGTACTCGATGCCGTTGTGGACCATCTTCGCGAAGTGGCCGGCGCCGACCTTGCCGGCGTGCACCGAGCCGAAGTCGCCCTCCGGCTTGAGCGCGTCGAAGACCGGCTGCACCTTGGCGACGTTCTCCTTGTCGCCGCCGTACATCAGCGCGTAGCCGTTCTCCAGGCCCCAGACGCCGCCGGAGACACCGCAGTCGACGAAGCCTATGCCCTTGGCGGCCAGCTCCTCGGCGTGCCTCTCGTCGTCCGTCCAGCGGGAGTTGCCGCCGTCCACCACGACGTCGCCGGGCTCCAGCAGCTCGCCGAGCCGGTCGATGGTGGACTGGGTGGGCTCGCCGGCCGGAACCATCACCCACACCACCCGCGGGGCGGCGAGCTTGCCCACAAGCTCCTCGAGGCTGTGGACATCGGCGAGTTCCGGGTTGCGGTCGTATCCGTAGACGGTGTGGCCGGCGCGGCGGATCCGCTCGCGCATGTTGCCGCCCATCTTGCCGAGGCCGACGAGACCGAGCTCCATCAGATGAGTTCCTTAGGTTGCGACGTGACGTGGCGGCACGGGTGTGCCGCGGCACTGACGTACCGCCCCGAGCCTAAACCCGGACGCTCACGCACATCTGTGGGCATACGCGCTCATCCGCACACGCCTTCACCTGCGGTTTTTCTCCACACCTGTGGACAGCCGGGCGCCGCCCGCGACCGGGGCGGGCCTCAGCCGCTCAGGCGCACCGGCATGATCAGGTACTTGTAGGCCTCGTCCGCCTCCGCGTCCACCGCCGGGCGGCCGCTGAGCAGCGCCGGCTTGGTCGACGTGGTGAAGGACAGCTGGGCCACCGGCGCGTCGATGGCGCTCAGGCCGTCCAGCAGGAACGCCGGGTTGAAGGCGATCGAGATGTCGTCGCCCTCCAGCTGGGCGTCGACCCTTTCCACAGCCTGTGCGTCGTCGCTGGAGCCGGCCTCCAGGATGAGCACGCCCTGCTCGAAGCTCAGCCGCACCGGGGTGTTGCGCTCGGCGACCAGCGCCACACGCTTGACGGCCTCCACGAAGGGGGCGGTCTCGATCACGGCGACGCTGTTGAACTCCGTCGGGAACAGCGTGCGGTACTTGGGCAGGTCGCCCTCCAGCAGCCGCGTGGTGGTGCGGCGGCCGGCGCCCTCGAAACCGATCAGGCCCTCGCCCGCGCCCGAGCCGGACAGCGCCAGGGTGACCTGGTCACCGCTGGTCAGCGACTTGGCAGTGTCCAGCAGCGTCTTGGCGGGCACCAGGGCGACCGCGGAGGCGTCCGGGTTCTCCGGCTTCCACAGGAACTCGCGGACCGCGAAGCGGTAGCGGTCGGTGGACGCCAGCGTCACCGTGTCGCCCTCGATCTCGATGCGCACACCTGTCAGCACCGGCAGCGTGTCGTCCCGGCCGGCGGCGATGGCGACCTGCTGGACCGCGGAGGCGAAGACCTCGCCGGGGACCGTGCCCGTCGCGTTCGGCATCTGCGGCAGGGCCGGGTACTCCTCCACAGGCAGGGTGTGGAGTGTGAACCGGGAGGAGCCGCAGACCACCGTCGCCCGTACACCGTCTGTGGAAATCTCCACCGGGCGGTTGGGGAGAGCGCGCGAGATGTCGGCGAGCAGGCGGCCGGAGACCAGGACCGTGCCCTCCTCCTCGACCTCGGCCTCGACGGACACCCGCGCGGAGACCTCGTAGTCGAAGCTGGACAGGCTCAGCTGGCCGTCCTCCGCCTTCAGCAGAAGGCCGGCGAGGACAGGCGCCGGCGGACGGGCCGGAAGGCTGCGCGCCGCCCAGGCCACTGCCTCCGCGAGTACGTCGCGTTCCACCCGGATCTTCACTGTTGCCGCCTCCTGCTGTTGCCGGCGCTTGTCGCCCTGCTTCGGCTTCGTCGTCTGACTCGGTGTCGTGAGCCCCGGGGTGGGGAAGGACACCGGGGACCAGTCTGACGCACCGCACTGACAGTAGGTGCCCCTCGGGGTCAAGTCGTGACGAGGGACGGGCGGGGTCGAGAGAGCGAGTTGTGCACAGGTCCCGCTTCGAAACGGATTCCTCGCTCTCTCTGGTTGGGGGTAGTAGTAGGGCCTGTGGATACCGTGGATAACCTCGTTTCCGCAGGTCAGTGACGGGATTTTGTCCACGGGCCCTGTGGGCGGGATCCGTGGACAACTCGGGCCCTCTGTGGAGAACGGAAAGTTCTGCACAGTCCGTGCACAGGCAGGGGCGAGTTCTCCCCAGAGTCGTCCCCAGTTTCGGCGCTCTTTCCCACAGCCCCTCTCGGCAGCATGATGTGACGCCTTTCACTCGACACGGTGAGAGGGCGCGCCGGGTTGCCGAACAGTGGACAGTCATGTGGAGAACCCGGTGAACTCTGGGGACAACAGCCCTCAGCCTGTGGGTTGTCCGTGGACAACTCGATGCACAGGCTGTGGGTCAGCTTTCCGTCCACAGGCTGTGGAGATCCTCTGTCCACGGATCCACAACCGGCTGATCTGGGCGGATGGGTCCAGGGCCGGGGCCGCTGTGGACAAGATCGGGACAACTTCGCGGTCCCCAGGATGTGGACGGGAAAAAGTCACCGAATCTGTGGAGAGAGGCCGTAACCGGGCAGTTAATCGAACAACGGGAGAGCGGCGGGGAAGGGAACGGAGAAGGCCGGAGAAGACCGAAGAACCTCAGGGACGAGGAAAGGCGCCCCCGGATCTGCTCCGGGAGCGCCTTGCGCGAGGTCTCTCGTGGCTCTGTGAGGCGTGGGCGTCTGGCTCTGTGAGGCGTGGGCATCGGCGCCGCCTCGTCGTCAGCCGGCCTTGATGCGGTTGGTGAGCTCGGTGACCTGGTTGTAGATGGAGCGCCGCTCGGCCATCAGATTGCGGATCTTGCGGTCGGCGTGCATCACCGTGGTGTGGTCGCGGCCGCCGAACAGCGCACCGATCTTCGGCAGCGACAGATCCGTCAGCTCCCGGCACAGATACATGGCGATCTGGCGGGCCGTGACCAGCTGGCGGCCGCGCGAGCTGCCGCACAGGTCCTCGACTGTGAGCCCGAAGTAGTCGGCGGTCGCGCTCATGATCGCCGCCGAGGTGATCTCGGGCGTCGCGTCGTCGCCGCCCGGGATCAGATCCTTCAGGACGATCTCGGTCAGTCCCAGGTCCACCGGCTGTCGGTTGAGCGAGGCGAACGCCGTCACCCGGATCAGCGCGCCCTCCAGCTCGCGGATGTTCCGCGAGATGCGGGAGGCGATGAACTCCAGCACCTCCGGCGGGGCGTTGAGCTGCTCCTGCACCGCCTTCTTGCGCAGGATCGCGATACGGGTCTCCAGCTCCGGCGGCTGGACGTCGGTGATCAGACCCCACTCGAAACGGTTCCGCAGCCGGTCCTCCAGCGTCACCAGCTGCTTGGGCGGCCGGTCGCTGGAGAGCACGATCTGCTTGTTGGCGTTGTGGAGCGTGTTGAAGGTGTGGAAGAACTCCTCCTGCGTCGACTCCTTGTCCGCCAGGAACTGGATGTCGTCGACGAGCAGGATGTCCATCTCGCGGTAGCGCTTGCGGAAGCTGTCGCCCTTGCCGTCCCGGATGGAGTTGATGAACTCGTTGGTGAACTCCTCCGAGCTGACGTACCGCACCCGCGTGCCCGGATAGAGGCTGCGCGCGTAGTGCCCGATCGCGTGCAGCAGATGCGTCTTGCCGAGCCCCGACTCCCCATAGATGAACAGGGGGTTGTACGCCTTCGCCGGCGCCTCGGCGACGGCCACCGCCGCGGCGTGCGCGAAGCGGTTGGACGCACCGATGACGAAGGTGTCGAAGAGGTACTTCGGGTTCAGGCGGGCGGTGGGCTCCCCGGGACCGGGCGCGGGCGCGGGCTGCGCCGCCAGCGGGCCGGGTGCCCCGGTGGCCGGCAGGTTCGGGCCGACGGGGCCGCCGCGGTGGACGTGCCCGGAGCCGGGCGGGGGCTCGGGCAGCTCACGGCGCGCGGCGTCCCGCTGCTCGTAGTCACCGCGGTCACCACGGTCGTACTCACCGCGGTCACCCCGCTCGTAGTCCCCGCGGTCGTAGTCACCACGTGAGCCGTCGTAGTCGGAGCGCTGCGGATCGTAGCCGGGGCGCTCGGGCGGCTGCGGGCGGTAGTCCTGCCCGTAGTCCTGGGAGGAGGGCCCGCCGGAGTAGCTCTCCGGGCCCGGCGAGGCGTACGGATCGCGGTCGGGGAAGCCGAGCCGCTGCTGCTGCCAGCTGTACTCGTCCTGGGGCGGCCGCGGCCAGGAGCCGGGCTCCGGGCGCTGGTACTCCGAGGGGTAGGCGGGACGCGCGGTGGGCAGGTCGTCGCCGGAGGGGTGCTGGTCGGCACGGCGGCGGCCGTAGGGCTCGTAGCCCCCGTAGCCGCTGTCGTACTGATCGCGCTGGTCACCACGGTCCTGCTGCTCCGGGCGTGCGGCCGGGAGCTCGGGCTCCTCGTAACGCGGCTGGGGCCGGGGCGCCGGGGGTGCCGGGGGCTCGCCCGCGGAGTCGTCGACGGTGATCGCGATCCGGATGGGGCGGCCGCACTCGCGGCTCAGACTCTCGCTGACGACCGGGGCGAGCCGCCCCTCGAGCACGTTCTTGGCGAACTCGTTCGGCACCGCGAGCAGCGCCGTGTCGGCGACGAGGGCCAGGGGCTGGCAGCGCCGGATCCAGTGCTCGTCCTTCGCCTCGACCCCTTGGCCGCGACCCTCGCCGAGGAGCTGCTCCAGTACACGTGGCCACACTGCGGCAAGATCGGCAGGTACGTCAGCCACAGGGCACGCTCTCTCACAGGTCCCTCGAACGTGTGATTCGGGGACGGGTCGGGATGTAAAGGGGATGGTCGAGTGACAAGGGAACGAATTGGAGTTCAGTCACGGTAGTCAGGGCGGCCGGTGCGGTTCAAGTTGTTGTCCCCAGCCTGTGGACAAGTGTCTCCCGCCGGGCGCTGGTTTGACCGAATGGCGCAGCCGCGCGTACCGTAACCAGGTCGAGTTGTCGATGGCTGCTGCCGCCTGCCTCCGATGGGCAAAGATCACGTCCCCGCCACTGCGGGGGTGAACCACGGTGATCGGTCAGCGGTGCACTGGGGCGTAACGCGAGCTACTCGTGGGCGCACGGTGACAGCCAAGGCGGCACCCCGCAATTACCGATTCTTTTCTGGAGCCCCCGAGTGAGCAAGCGCACCTTCCAGCCGAACAACCGTCGCCGCGCCAAGACCCACGGCTTCCGGCTGCGGATGCGCACCCGTGCCGGCCGCGCGATTCTCGCGTCCCGCCGCAGCAAGGGTCGCGCCCGTCTGTCCGCCTGATACCGGTCAGGTCATGACGTCGTGCTGCCCTCCGAGAACCGGCTGAGGCGGCGCGAGGACTTCGCGACTGCGGTACGACGAGGTCGCCGGGCCGGACGCCAGCACCTCGTCGTGCACCTTCGTAGCGGTGCCAAGGACCCGCATGCACCTGGGGAGAGCGCTCCCCCGGCGCGTGCGGGTTTCGTCGTGAGCAAGGCCGTGGGCGGAGCCGTCGTCCGCAACAAGGTGAAGCGCAGGCTTCGCCATCTGATGCGGGACCGGATCGCCCAGTTGCCCCCCGGTAGCCTGGTAGTCGTACGCGCGCTGCCCGGAGCGGGTGACGCCGACCAAGCCCAGCTGGCCCGAGACCTGGATGCCGCACTCAAGCGGCTCCTGGGAGGGGGCACGAGATGAAGTACCCGCTGCTGGCCCTGATCAAGCTCTACCAGTGGACGATCAGTCCGCTGCTGGGGCCGGTGTGCAAGTACTACCCGTCGTGCTCCCACTACGGCTACACGGCCATCGACCGGCACGGTGCCGTCAAGGGCACAGCACTCACGGCCTGGCGCATCCTGCGGTGCAATCCGTGGTCGCTGGGCGGTGTGGACCATGTCCCGCCGCGCAAGCGTCCGCGGTGGCACGAAATGCTGCGTAACGCCTGGCGTGCACGCAAGGGCGGGCCCTCCGCCGCCGAACCGGCCACCGAAGGACAGACTTCCCCCACAAGTCCGACGAGTCCTTCGAGCCCGGCCGCAGAGACCTCGTCCCATGCCCAAGGAGCATGATTAGTGGACACGATTGCCAGCCTCTTCAGTTTCATCACGACACCCGTCTCCTGGGTCATCGTCCAGTTCCACAGCGTGTACGGCGCCCTTTTCGGCCCGGACACGGGCTGGGCCTGGGGCCTGTCCATCGTGTCCCTGGTGATCTTGATCCGTATCTGCCTGATCCCGCTCTTCGTGAAGCAGATCAAGGCGACGCGGGCCATGCAGACGCTCCAGCCGGAGATGAAGAAGATCCAGGAGCGTTACAAGAACGACCGGCAGCGCCAGTCCGAAGAGATGATGAAGCTCTACAAGGAGACGGGCACCAACCCGCTCTCCTCGTGCCTTCCCATCCTGGCGCAGTCGCCGTTCTTCTTCGCCCTGTACCACGTCCTGAACAGCATCGCCTCGAACAAGGAGATCGGCTTCATCGACGGGCCGCTCCTGCAGAGCGCCCAGAAGGCCCACATCTTCGGCGCCCCGCTCGCCGCGAAGTTCATGGACAGCCCGGCCAAGCTGGCCGAGCTCAACGCGTCGCTGACCGACGTGCGGGTCGTGACCGCGGTCATGATCATCCTGATGTCGCTGTCGCAGTTCTACACGCAGCGGCAGCTGATGACGAAGAACGTCGACACCACGGTGAAGACGCCGTTCATGCAGCAGCAGAAGATGCTGATGTACGTCTTCCCCGTCATCTTCGCCGTCTTCGGCATCAACTTCCCGGTCGGTGTCCTCGTCTACTGGCTGACCACCAACGTGTGGACCATGGGCCAGCAGATGTACGTCATCCACAACAACCCGACCCCGGGCTCCAAGGCTCAGGCCGCCTACCTGGAGCGCCTCTCCAAGCAGGTCACCAAGCACGGCGGGACCCGCGGCCGCCGCGAGCGGGCCATCGTCAAGGCGATCGTCGCCAAGGGCCGGGACCGCAACGAGTTCGAGCGCAAGTTCATCAACGGTCTGAACAAGGCCGGCCTGGCGGCCCAGGCCGACGGGTCGGTGATCAAGAGCGAGGCCACGGCCGCCGCCCAGGCCGAGGACGGTGCGCCCGTCACCACCGCCCCCAGGCGTCAGCAACCCAAGCGGCAGACCAAGGCGCAGCGCCAGGCCGCCAAGGCGGCCGGTGAGCCGACGTCGCTGACCAAGACCGGTCAGCCCAAGGGTGACGCCAAGGCTGCGAGCGGGGCCAAGAAGAACCCGCCGAAGTCCGGCAGCGGTACCCGCAGCAAGGCCCAGTCCGGACAGCGCAAGGGCCCGCAGCGGCCCAAGTCCTCGTCGAAGAAGTAGAAGGAGTCCATCCCGTGACGGAAGGCACCACCTCCGCCGCTGCCGAGGGTGCAGACACCCTGACCCGCCTCGAGCAGGAGGGCGACATCGCGGCGGACTACCTGGAGGGTCTGCTCGACATCGCCGACCTCGACGGCGACATCGACATGGACGTCGAAGGCGACCGAGCCTCCGTCTCGATCATCAGCGACACGGGCAGCCGTGACCTGCAGAAGCTGGTCGGTCGTGACGGCGAGGTGCTGGAAGCGCTCCAGGAGCTCACGCGCCTGGCCGTGCACCGGGAGACCGGCGACCGCAGCCGGCTGATGCTCGACATCGCCGGGTACCGGGCCAAGAAGCGGGCCGAGCTGTCGGAGCTGGGCGCCAAGGCGGCCGCCGAGGCCAAGAGCAGCGGCGAGGCCGTGCGGCTCAAGCCGATGACGCCCTTCGAGCGCAAGGTCGTGCACGACGCGGTCAAGGCCGCGGGCCTGCGCAGCGAGTCCGAGGGCGAGGAGCCGCAGCGCTTCGTCGTCGTGCTGCCCGCCTGATCGGCACTACGTTCCACCGGCCCCGTCTGTTGCGCAGGCGGGGCCGAACTTTGTCAGCCTGATAGTTCTGTGGTTCTGGTGCCGGCTCCCGTGCCGGCACGTATGCGGAAGGACGGTCCCCCGTGACGGAGGCAGCGGAGCTTCCCCCCGCGCCGGAGCAGGCACGCGAGGTCTTCGGTGATCGTTTCGCGGATGCGGTGCGGTACGCGGAGCTGCTCGCGGAGGCGGGCGTGCAGCGCGGTCTGATCGGCCCGCGAGAGGTGCCGCGCCTGTGGGAGCGGCATCTGCTGAACTGCGCGGTGCTCTCGGAGGTCGTGCCGGAGGGCGTGACGGTGTGCGACGTCGGCTCGGGAGCCGGGCTGCCGGGCATTCCCCTGGCGCTGGTCCGCGACGACCTCAAGATCACGCTGCTGGAGCCGCTGCTGCGGCGGACGACCTTCCTGACCGAGGTCGTGGAGCTGCTGGGCCTGGACCATGTGACGGTGGTGCGAGGCCGGGCCGAGGAGGTCATGGGGAAGCTGCCCCCGGTCCATGTGGTGACCGCCCGTGCCGTGGCGCCGCTCGACCGCCTCGCCACCTGGGGCATCCCCCTGCTGCGGCCCTACGGCGAGATGCTCGCTCTCAAGGGCGACACCGCCGAGGAGGAGCTGAAGAATGCGGCCACGGCCCTGAGCAAGCTGGGCGCCGTGGCCACCTCGATCGTGCATGTGGGCCAGGGGGTCGTGGACCCGATGTCCACCGTGGTACGGGTCGAGGTGGGTGAGAGCCCCGGCGGGGTGCGCTTCGCGGCAAAGCGGGCCAAGGCCGCTCGTACCGGTCGGGCGCGCCGACGTCGAGGCTAGCGAACGCTCCGAAGCGGGGTGCCTTCCGGCGGGGCCGTCCCGGGGCGGGGCGTACTCCGCGAAGACCCGTCCTCGGGGCGGGGCGTACTTCGCGCAGGCCCGTCGTCGGGGCGGGGTGTACTTCGCGCAGGCCCGTCGTCGGGGCGGGGTGTACTTCGCGCAGGCCCGTCCTCGGGATAGGGCGTACTTCGCGCAGGCCCGTCCTCGGGATAGGGCGTACTTCGCGCAGGCCCGTCCTCGGGGCGGGGTGTACTCCGCACAGGCCCGTCCTCGGGGCGGGCGTACTCCACACAAGCTGCCAAAGCAGTCCATGCCGGAGTGTCGCGGCACAGCTGCCTCGGCTGCTGTGCATCGTGTTTCACGTGAAACGTCGCTCACTCCTGCACGGCATCATCAGCCGAGGCCGCGCTGCGGCCGAACCCCGCGACCGGAAGCCTCTCGGATCACTCGGAGAGGGGCCTGCTCCCGGCGCATCTCCGTCGAAGCCCTCCGCGGAAGACTTCTCCCCTTCGCCCGCGGAGGGCCTCTCCTCCCCATCACCACAGGAGGGTGCTTCCCCGGCCCCCGCGGAGAGCGCCTCCTCGTCACTCGTCGAGGGTCCGGAGTTGTCCACAGAGGTGGATTTCTCCACAGAACGCCAGGCCTCACTGGTTCACCACCCCGAAGACATGGGAGGCTCTGTTCATTGCGAGCCTGAAGTCGAGGAGAGTGAATCCTTGCGGTCCGACGCCAACATCGCGGGACCGATGACCGATCCGGTCCCCGGTCCCCGTACCGAGTCGATGGGGGCGGATGTTTCACGTGAAACGCCGCCTCCTATGGACGACACTCCCATCGGTCGTGCTGCCCAGCTGGCGGTGGAGGCTCTGGGCCGCGCCGGTGAGGGTCTGCCACGGCCCGAGCAGACGCGTGTCATCGTGGTCGCCAACCAGAAGGGCGGCGTGGGCAAGACGACGACCACGGTCAACCTTGCCGCTTCGCTCGCTCTGCACGGCGGCCGCGTCCTCGTGGTCGACCTCGATCCACAGGGCAATGCCTCCACTGCCCTGGGCATCGACCATCACGCCGAAGTCCCCTCCATCTATGACGTGCTGGTCGAGAGCAAGCCGCTCTCGGACGTCGTCCAGCCCGTCCCGGATGTCGAGGGTCTCTTCTGCGCCCCCGCCACCATCGATCTCGCCGGTGCGGAGATCGAGCTGGTGTCGCTGGTGGCACGGGAGAGCCGCCTGCAGCGGGCCATCCAGGCCTACGAGCAGCCGCTGGACTACATCCTGATCGACTGCCCGCCCTCCCTGGGGCTGCTGACGGTGAACGCGCTGGTGGCCGGCCGGGAGGTGCTGATCCCGATCCAGTGCGAGTACTACGCACTCGAAGGGCTCGGGCAGCTACTGCGCAACGTCGACCTGGTGCGAGGGCACCTCAATCCCTCGTTGCACGTCTCGACGATTCTGCTCACCATGTACGACGGCCGGACCCGTCTGGCGTCCCAGGTCGCCGAGGAGGTGCGCAACCACTTCGGCGACGAGGTACTGCGGACGAGCATCCCCCGCTCGGTCCGTATCTCGGAGGCGCCGAGCTATGGGCAGACGGTACTGACCTACGATCCTGGATCGAGCGGTGCCCTCTCCTATCTTGAGGCGGCACGTGAGATCGCGCTGAGGGGCGTCGGCGTCAGCTATGACGCCGCACAGGCGCACATCGGCGCACAGCAGCAGAACGATCCGAGCATGGTGGAGGGCATCCAGTGAGCGAGCGACGGAGGGGGTTGGGTCGTGGTCTCGGCGCGCTGATCCCTGCCGCCCCGACCGAGAAGACGGTGCCGCCGGCCGCGATGGGGGGCAGCGCCTCCACATCGCCCGCAGCGGTTCCGGTCCTGCCCAACGAACGTGGTGTGGCCGCGGCGAAGGTGGCCACGCTGCCCGCTGTTTCACGTGAAACAGAGGAGCAGTCCTCGCAGGTGCCCCCTCCGCCGGTCGGTGCGCACTTCGCCGAGATTCCCCTCGACGCCATCACGCCGAACCCGCGGCAGCCGCGAGAGGTCTTCGACGAGGACGCGCTGGCCGAGCTGATCACCTCCATCAAGGAAGTGGGTCTGCTCCAGCCGGTCGTGGTCCGGCCGACCGGGCCCGGACGCTACGAGCTCATCATGGGCGAGCGCCGCTGGCGTGCCTGCCGCGAGGCCGGACTGGAGGCCATCCCGGCGATCGTGCGGGCCACGGAGGACGAGAAGCTTCTCCTGGACGCGCTGCTGGAGAACCTGCACCGTGCTCAGCTGAACCCACTGGAGGAGGCAGCCGCCTATGACCAGCTGCTGAAGGACTTCAACTGCACGCACGACCAGCTGGCGGACCGCATCGGCCGGTCCCGCCCGCAGGTCTCCAACACCCTGCGTCTGCTGAAGCTCTCCCCGGCGGTCCAGCGGCGGGTCGCCGCCGGAGTGCTGTCGGCCGGCCACGCCCGTGCGCTGCTGTCCGTCGAGGACTCGGAGGAGCAGGACCGGCTGGCCCACCGCATCGTGGCCGAGGGGCTCTCGGTGCGGGCCGTCGAGGAGATCGTGACCCTGATGGGATCGCGTCCGCAGAAGGCTCAGCGCCCCAAGGGGCCGCGCGCCGGTGCCCGGGTCTCCCCGGCACTGACCGAGCTGGCGACGCGGCTCTCGGACCGCTTCGAGACGCGGGTCAAGGTCGACCTCGGGCAGAAGAAGGGCAAGATCACGGTCGAGTTCGCCTCCATGGAGGATCTTGAGCGCATCCTCAGCACCCTGGCCCCCGGCGAGGGCCCGGTCCTGCAGAAGAGCCTCGCGGAGCACGACAGCGAGGAAGCCGACGACTGATCTCACGGCCGTCGGCCGAGCCTGGAGGGTGGACTGCATCCGGTGCGTTCCGGAACCAGTCCACCCTTTGCTTTGTGTCGGTATCGAGGGAATCGCTTCATGGATACGATGCGTTCGGATATGGCGCATCCTCCGGGCAGTACTTCGAAGAGCAAGGCAGGGGCCATGCGATTGACGAGCCGCAGCGGACTGGTGGGCGCGGGGCTGGGGATGGCTGCCGTCGGCGGGTTCATCGGCAGTCTGCTCAGGGAACGAAGTGCTCTCACAGCCGCCCGCGAAGCAGCGGGCGCAGGAAGCGAGGAACAGCCGTCATGGGCCGTCGGCTCGTACCGCTCACGCTGGACAACCTTCAGGACCTCCCCCAGCGCTGTCGCTCGTGCGTCTTCTGGGAGCTCGACCCCGTCAGCGGCGAGGCAGCGGTAGAGGCAGGCACCTCCAGCCTGGAGAAAGAGTCCTGGATCTCGGCCGTCCTGCTGGACTGGGGCTCCTGCGGAAGGGTCGTCTATGTCGACGACGTCCCGGTGGGCTTCGTGCTGTACGCGCCCCCGGCGTACGTCCCGCGGTCCACGGCGTTCCCGACGAGTCCGGTGTCGCCCGACGCGGTGCAGCTGATGACGGGCTTCATCGTGCCCGGCTATCAAGGGCAGGGGCTGGGCCGGGTGATGGTCCAGACGGTGGCGAAGGATCTGCTGCGCCGGGGATTCAAGGCGATCGAGGCCTTCGGCGACGCCCGCTGGAAGGAGCCCGCCTGTGTGCTGCCGGCCGACCATCTGCTGGCCGTGGGCTTCAAGACGGTCCGCCAGCATCCGACCTACCCGCGGCTGCGGCTGGAGCTGAGAACGACCCTGTCCTGGAAGGAAGACGTGGAGATGGCGCTGGACCGGCTGCTGGGCGCGGTGCAGAAAGAGCCCGCGCTGCGGCCGCTGTGAGGGGCGTCATCACACGAATGGGCCGACCCGTGTGGGTCGGCCCATTCGTGTTTCACGTGAAACAGACGCCACCGCGATGGCAGTCCGACGTCAGTCCGCGATGAACTCCTCGAGGTCGCGCACGATCGCGGCCTTCGGCTTGGCACCGACGATGGTCTTGGCGACCTCGCCGCCCTGGTAGACGTTCAGGGTCGGGATCGACATGACTCCGTACTTGGCGGCCGTGCCCGGGTTCTCGTCGATGTTCAGCTTGACGACCTCGATCTTGTCCCCGTACTCGGCGGCGATGGCCTCGAGGGACGGAGCGATCTGGCGGCACGGACCGCACCAGGCGGCCCAGAAGTCCACCAGGACGGGCTTGTCGCTCTTGAGGACGTCCTGCTCGAAGGAGTCGTCGGTCACGTTCTTCAGGGTGCCTGCCACGGCGGGCTCCTTAACTGTGTGGTGCGTGGGGCGGGTGGGGATCAGACAGTGGTCTTCTCGGGCTCGGCCTGGTCCTCGTCCGCGAGGGCGGCGAGGAAGCGCTCGGCGTCGAGAGCGGCGGCACAGCCGGTGCCGGCCGCGGTGATGGCCTGGCGGTAGGTGTGGTCGACCACGTCACCGGCGCCGAAGACGCCGGGGATGTTGGTGCGTGTGGAGGGCGAGGCGACCTTGAGGTAGCCCTCCTCGTCCAGTTCCAGCTGACCCTTGAAGAGCTCGGTGCGCGGGTCGTGGCCGATCGCGATGAACAGACCAGTGACCGCCAGGTCCGTGAGCTCGCCGGTCTTGACGTTGCGCAGCTTCAGACCGGACAGCTTCTGGTCGCCCAGGATCTCGGCGACCTCGCTGTCCCAGATGAACGAGATCTTCGGGTCGGCGAAGGCGCGCTCCTGCATCGCCTTGGAGGCGCGCAGGGTGTCCCGGCGGTGGACGACCGTGACCGACTTGGCGAACCGCGAGAGGAAGGTGGCCTCCTCCATCGCGGTGTCACCGCCGCCGATCACGGCGATGTCCTGGTCCTTGAAGAAGAAGCCGTCACAGGTGGCGCACCAGGACACGCCCCGGCCGGACAGGGCATCCTCGTTCGGTAGACCGAGCTTGCGGTGCTGCGAGCCGGTGGCGACGATGACGGCCTTCGCGCGGTGCACGGTGCCGGCGGTGTCCGTGACGGTCTTGATCTCACCGGTCAGGTCGACGGCGACCACATCGTCCGGGACCAGCTCGGCCCCGAAGCGCTCGGCCTGGGCGCGCATGTTGTCCATGAGCTCCGGGCCCATGATGCCGTCCTGGAAGCCGGGGAAGTTCTCGACCTCGGTGGTGTTCATCAGCGCACCACCGGCGGTGACGGCGCCCTCGAACACCAGAGGCTTCAGCGACGCACGGGCGGTGTAGAGCGCCGCCGTGTAGCCGGCCGGCCCCGATCCGATGATGATCACGTTACGGACGTCGCTCACGGCTGATTTCCTCGTCTCTGGTCTGCGTCAGGTCGACCGGGGGAGCTTCTGTTCTCGACTCTCACCCCACCCAACGGATCCTAAGGGGCTGGCATTCCCGCTGTGTCCGGGCACACGGAGACGGCCCTGTGACGCGCACGAAGGGGGCACACACCGTACGCATTGCCGCGTCGGAGGCCGTCTTCCCTCTCGGTCAGGACCGGGTGTAGGAGTGCTTCAGAAGGACCTTGGCCTCGGCTCCCGAGGAGGGGTCGTCCACGCAGTTCGTCTCGACCACATAGGCCGTCACGCGGGTGGCGTCCGCGGCGTCGGGGAGTACCACGAGTAGCGCCTCCTTGCCCTGGTACGTGCCGCGCTCCGTGCCGAGTGCGGCATCGTCCCGGCCGATGCCCTCACGGATGCACTCCGGGACCGCCGGCTCCCTCAGGACTCGCGGGCTCGCTCCGGTGCCTTCCGACTCCACGCCGAACGGAGTGCGGGACCCGCCGCCCTTGCCCTGGCTGCTCGCCAGGAGATGGTCGACCCGCTCCTTCAGGCGCTCCCCGGAGAAGGTGTCCGCGGCAGTGGTCTCCTGCCCCTTCTCGGGAGCCCCGCCGTCGTTCAGGGACGACAGCAGCAGCGAGCCGAACCCCAGCGCGGCGACGGTGAACACGGTGCCCAGGACGGCGATCCGGCGGCGGCCCCGCAGGCGCCCCTTGCGGCCCGGACCGGTGGTCGCGGAGCGGGGACGCCCGGCAGGCCGGTCCGCGGGGGTCGATGTTTCACGTGAAACGCGCGCGGTTTCACGTGAAACATGCGCGCGATCGTCCTCGGAGCTCGCCGCACGGGCGGCACCGACGGCCTCCGGAGTCCCTTCCGCCGGCGCCTCCGGAGTCTCTGCGGCCCCGGGGGCTTCCTCCGCCCGCGCCTGCGACGCCCTGGCGTCGAGCAGGGCCTCCGCGGCCAGTGCGGCGTCGATACGGCCGGCGACGTCGTCGGGCATGCGGAGGGGGCCCGGCGCCGTGCCGAGCAGGCTCCGGATCTCCTCCAGCGAGGCATGGACGTCCGCGCAGAGCTCGCACTCGTCCAGATGACGGCGCACCGCAGTGGTCCGGTCCGGCGGCAGGAGGCCTTCGGTGAGGTCGGAGATCTCCGCGACGTCCGGGTGCTCCGCCCTGTCCTCCGTCGTCGACGTCACGCTCGCCCACCTCCGCCCTTCATAGCCGCTGGGTCACTCGGTCCTGCCTCCGGCGGATCCGCTGCACGCGGTCCCGCTGCGGGTGGGACGGCTCTGCCCGCTGTCCGGTTCCGTGCCTCGTCCGGTTTCCCGGCCTCACCCTCGGCGTCCGGCCGCAGATGGGTCAGGAGGGGCAGGAGTCTGGCCCTGCCACGGGCACAGCGGCTCTTCACCGTGCCGGTGGGCACATCGAGGATCCGGGCGGCCTCGGCGACGGGGTAGCCCTGCATGTCCACCAGCACCAGTGCGGCCCGCTGATCGGCCGGGAGGGTGCCCATGGCCTCGACCAGCTGGCGGTGCAGATCGTTGCGCTCGGCGGGCGCCGCCGCGGACTCGTGCGGCTCCAGCAACTGCTCCAGACGCTCGGTGTCGTCCACCGGTGCGGTCTTCCGGGAGGCGGCCTTGCGGGCCCGGTCCAGGCAGGCGTTCACGGTGATCCGGTGCAGCCAGGTCGTGACGGCCGACCGTCCGCGGAAGGTGTGGGCGGCCCGGTAGGCGGAGACCAGGGCGTCCTGGACCGCGTCGGCGGCCTCCTCCCGGTCTCCCAGCGTGCGCAGGGCCACGGCCCACAGCCGGTCCCGGTGGCGGCGCACCAGCTCACCGAAGGCGTCGGGATCGCCGTCCACATGGCGGGCCAGGAGGTCCTGATCGCTCGCGTCACGGTACGCGGTGCCGTCCGCCATCGGACCCCCTCCCCCTTTTCAGGCGTCAGCCGGTGAACTTCAGGTCGGTGATGGCCTGCTTGTATCCGGCGCCACTGTATGCGTCACCAGGCGCCGACGGCATGGCGGTGATCCAGACGAGCACGTACCGGGTCTTCACCGGCTTGGAGACCTTCACCGTCGCGCTGTCCCCGGTGGTGGTCACCGTACCGAGTTTCCGCATGGCGCTGATCGGGGTCGACGAACTCGTGGAGTCCGTCGCGTACAGCGTGACCGTGGTGTGGTCGCCGCTGTAGCGCAGCCCCATCGACGACGCCTTCACCGTCTGCTCGGACCCGAGGTCGTAGACGATCCCCACACCGGGCTTGAAGGCCGGGTTCATGTCCGGGCCGTCCACGAAGCTCCTGGTGCGCCAGTAGGTCGAGGGATCGCCGTCGTAGGTCTTGGCCACGTCCTCGGGTGCCTGGGCCGACCCCTTGGCGACGTACTCTTGGGCGCCCTGGATGGCCAGCGGCTTGGGCGGCCGGGCCTTGCCGCCCTTGTCGTCCCCGTCGTTGGTCTGTGTCTTGTTGGTGTCGTCGGACTTGCCGCCCTGGTCCAACAGAGCGTCCGCGAGCTGCCAGCTGCCCAGCCCGAGGGCCGCGATCAGCAGGGCCGACACCGCCCACTTCAGCGCCTTGCCCGTGCGGCTCTGCAGCGGGGGCGGCGGAGCGGGCACCGCCTGAGGGCTGCCCGGACGAGGTGCTGTGCGGCCGTAGGTGCCCTGCTGGTAGGTCGTGCGCTGGTACTCGGGCGGGGAGGTGAACGCGGGCTCCGGCGGGCGGATGCGGGGCATCTCGCCGATCGCCTTCACCAGCTCCTCCGGCGTGGTGCAGGGCGACTCGTGCCGCGAGGCGGTGGCGCCGTCGTTGGCGAGGGCGCGCATGGCGAGCTCGGACAGGCCGCGGTGGACACCTGCGCGCACCTGGTCGGGCGGGATCAGGCCGATGTCCTTCGGCAGCCCGGACAGGCCGTAGGCGTCGTTCTCGTACGGCCAGCGCTGGGTGAGCGCCGCGTACAGCAGGGCGCCGATGGACTCGGTGTCGGTGCGCTGCGGGGTGTCGGAGCTGATGCCGCGCAGCGCCGCGTTCACGGCGAGGCCGCGGATGCGCCACTGGCCGGTGGAGGTGCGCAGCACCGCGTTGGGGTTGAGCCGCAGATGCGCGAGGCCCTCGCGGTGCGCCGCGGCCATGGCGGCGGACACCTGACTGACCATCTGGTAGGCGTCGTACACCTCCAGCGGGCCGGAGGCCAGCAGCGTGGTCAGCTCGACGGCGTCGGGGAGCCACTCGTGGACCACGTAGACGAGGTCGTTCTCCTCGACCGCGTCCAGGACTTGCACGAAGCGCGGATCGCCCAGCAGGGCGGAGGAGCGGGCAGCGGCCAGCACCGAACGGGCGCGCGAGTGGTCGGCGGGCAGGATGTGCACCCCGACCGCGCGGCGCAGCTTCTCGTCGACGGCACGCCAGCTGCTGAAACCGTCCAGACGGGTGACGCACTCCTCGAGCCGGTAGCGTCTGGCGAGCTTGTGACCGCTGTGCAGTTCAGGCGGCGAGGTCTCGCCGGAACCCTCGGTCCCAGTCTTCTCCTGTACCTCGTCGCTGTCCGTGTCCTGCTCCCGGTTCTTGGCCACCCCGTCGGCCGTGGACTGGTCCGCCTCCGCGGTCAGCGACTCCTCGCCGCTGTTGTCCGCCACGTCGACGGCAGCTGTGCTCCGTTCCGCCACCGTCGTTCCCTGCCTCCCCATCCGTTGCGCATCGGCCGGCGCCGTTGCGCGCCGCCCGACGCCGACATCAATTGTGCCCACAGTCCGCCGCTATGCACGACACACGGTGGCTGACGATGGTTGTGCGTCTACCCCCTGCCTCAGCGTCCCAGGCGTCCGCGGACCATGCCGACCAGTGAGTTGAGCTCCTCGATGCGCATGCGGCGTGCGGCGACGAAGAAGACGCCGAGCAGGACGGCCCCGCCGGCCAGCAGCGCCGCGAAGGAACCGCCGACGCCCTGGCCCAGCGTCTGGCTGATGCCGTAGCAGGCGGCGCCGCTGAGCAGCGCGGCCGGCACCGAGGCGATGCACAGCCGGGCGTAGGTGCGCAGCACCCGGGCGCCGTCCAGGTCGCCGCCCAGCCGCTTGCGCAGTCGGCGCCAGGCGACGCCGACGCCGATCGCGTAGGCCAGGCCGTAGGAGGCGGCCATGCCGACCACGGCCCAGCGGGCCGGGAGCACCAGGAAGCACAGCCCGGAGGCGAGCGCGTTGCCCGCCGCCACGATGACCGTGTTGTAGAAGGGGGTCCGGGTGTCCTCGTAGGCGTAGAAGGCGCGCAGGACGACGTACTGCACCGAGTAGGGGATCAAGCCGAGGCCGAAGGCCATCAGCATGTAGCCCATGTTGGTCGCCTCGCTGGTGCCCGAGGAGCCGAAGATCAGGGTGCACATCGGGATGCCGAGCGAGACGAAGCCGAAGGCGATCGGCACGATGGCGACGGCCGTGTTGCGCAGCCCCTGGGAGATGTCGTCCCGGACCGCGCCGGCGTCGTCGTCGGCCGCCGAGCGGGAGATGCGGGGCAGCAGGGCGGCCATCAGGGAGACGGTGATGATGGCCTGCGGCAGGCCCCAGATGAGCTGCGCGTTGGCGTAGGCGGCGAAGCCGGTGCCCTCGACGCCGGAGTCCCGTCCGGCCGCGGTGGACAGCTGGGTCACGACCAGGGCGCCCGCCTGGTTGGCCAGGACGAACAGAATGGTCCACTTGGCCAGCATGGCGGCCTTGCCGAGTCCGTGGCCCCTCCAGTCGAAACGCGGACGGATCCGGAACCCGGTCTCACGCAGGTAGGGGATCATCGCCAGCGCCTGGACGACCAGGCCGAGGAGGACGCCCACGCCGAGCAGCCGCTCGCCCTCGGGTGGGATGGTCTCGACGGTCATGCCGGAGTCGGCGGCGGTGCCGTACACCCAGATGAAGGTGCCGAGGGTGACGATGATGACGATGTTGTTGAGGACCGGGGTCCACATCATCGCGCCGAAGCGGCCGCGGGCGTTGAGGATCTGACCCATCACCACATGAATGCCCATGAAGAAGATCGAGGGCAAGAAGTAGCGGGTGAAGGTGACGGCGACGTCGTTGGCGTCGGGATCGCTGGCGACCGGGTTGGACAGGGCGCGCACCAGAAGCGGCGCGGCGAACCAGGCGAGGGCGGTGAGCGCGGCCAGGGCGACCATGACGAGGGTCAGCAGCCGGTTGGCGTAGGCGTCGCCCCCGTCCTCGTCCTCCTTCATGGCGCGGACCAGCTGCGGTACGAACACCGAGTTGAGACCGCCGCCGACGGTGAGGATGTAGATCATGGTCGGTAGCTGGTAGGCGACCTGGAACGAGTCGCCGAGCAGGCCGAGACCCAGAGCCGAGACGATCAGCGCGGAGCGGATGAACCCCGTCAGCCGGGACACCATCGTGCCCGCCGCCATCACGGCGCTCGACTTCAGCAGGCCGCCGGCCCGGCTCGCCTTCTTGGGCGCCGGAGCCGGCTCGGGGGCGGGAGCCTCCGCCGCGGGCGGCGGAGTGGCGCCCGCGTAGTGGCCCGGGGTCGGGGTGGCGGGCCCGGGCACCGGAGCGGGGCCCTCGGGCTGCCCGGTGCCTTCCTGCCCGGCCGAGTGCTGCGCGGGGTACCGGTCGCCCGGGGGCTGGTCCGGGAACACGCCGCTCTGCTGCTGGTCGCGGAAGAGGTGCGCGAAGGCGTCCTGCTCCTGGCGGCCGCCGCCGACGAGCTCGTCCACGCCCACGTACTGCGTGGTGCGCGGGTCGTCCCCGTACGGCAGATGCTGCGAGGGGCCGTCCGGCTCCGGCGCGGGGGTCTGCGCCCACACCCTCGGATCGGGAGCGTGCGGCGGCTGGGGAGGCCTGCCGTACAGCGGCTGCTGCGGTGGCTGGGGGGCCTGCGCCGACGGGGGGTGCGCGGCGCGGTCGTAGCGCGCCTCGTCGACCGGGTCCTGGGCGGAGATGTCCTGCGCCCGGTAGGGGTCCTGGTCGTAGGTTCCCTGGAGGTACGGGTCCTCGGACGGCGGAGGCACCTGGCCGTGCCCGGGCGGCGGACCCTCGGGGTGGTCCGACTCGGGGTGGCCCGAGCTGCCCGCGGCATGGCCGCGGTCACCGTCGTACGGCGCGTTCATGGTTACCCCACCTCATCGTCCCGGGCCGACCGGCCACGACATCGTCAACGGTCCACTCTCTCACCCGTGCCGGACGGGTCTGCGCTTTCCGGTGCGGTGTCCGCTGCCGGGTCACTCGGCTGCTGGGGGCCGCCCTCCCGTGAGCCGGACCCCGGCTCCTCAGTGGGACGCTCCCCGGCGGCCTCCGGGTTCTGCGCGTCGTCCTTCTCCTTGCCCGCCCCGGGTTCCTCCTCCGCCGCCTCACGGGCGGCGGCACGCTTGCGCTGGGTGTACATGCGGAATCCCGCGAGGACCAGCAGCAGCACTCCGCCGCCGATGACCAGCATCACCGTGGCGGTGATCTCGGTGACCTTGACGTCGAAGGTGACGGGCTCGCCGTACTTCCGGCCGTCCGGTGTGTACAGCTGGGCCACCACGGTCGCCCGGCCGTTGGCGTTGGCGGAAGTGGTGAACTTCACCGACTGGCTGTGGCCGCCGGAGACGGTGACCGGCTGCTCCTGATAGGCGCCGCCGTCGATCTTGAGCCGGGTCGGGTTGGTGGAGGTCAGGCGCAGCACCAGGTGGTCGACGCCCTGGACCAGGTTGTTCTGCACCGTCACGGGGATCGTGGCGCTGCGGCCGGAGAGCTTCGTCTCGGACTTCTCGATCAGCTTCACCGAGTCGATGAGCCCGTCCAGGTAGGTCTCCACTCCGCTGCGGTAGATGGCCGCGTCGGCGGGGCGGCCCCGCCACGAGGCGGACATGGCCCGGTTCAGGGCCCGGCCGAACGGGGTCACCACCCGGTCCGCCTCGGAGAGGATCACCTTGAACTTGTCGAGCTTGTCCTGCGTCCTCGCGATCTGCTCGAACGCCGACCGGCGCAGCTCCTGCTTGCGCAACGAGGCCGGGTACGCGCCCGCGGAGGGGACGGTGGTCCGGGCCGCCGGGTCAGGCCTTGCCTTGGCGGCCGCGGCGAGGCCCTGTGAGTCGGACCAGGAGGCGTTCTGCAGCGCCTTGACCGCCTCGGCCATCGTCTGGGCCTGGCTCGCGGACGGGGTGCGCTGGGGGGCGACGACGATGCTGCGCTGCTTGTTGGTCTGCAGGCCGAGCATCAGGCTCTGGGCGAGGAACCGCTGGGTGGCCAGCGTGGACCCGGAGGCCTTGGCCATGTCGCCCTGGAAGGCCGTGGACAGCCGTGCGTCGGCGACCACCGCGGTGGTGCCGCCACCGATGGGGCGCGGTGCCGAGGGCGTGTACGAGAGCCCGCCGTTCTCCTGGAAGGAGTCGCTGCGGGCGATCACCTTGTCGGCGCCCGCGGAGGTGGCGACCTTGATGATGGACGGGTCGACCGCGCCGCTCACGGGCCAGGCGAAGTCCGTGGCGGGGGTCAGGTGGAGGATGGTCCGCACCGTTTCGACGGCGGCGTCGGTGGCTTCCTTGAGGTGGTTCAGCGAGCCGGCGACCGATGTGCCGTGGTGGGCGAGGGAGGCCAGGTCCGGGTCGCCGAACGGCAGGGCGACCACCTCCTTGTCCTCCACCGCCTGCTGCAGCTGGGCCAGCCATCGCTTCGCCAGCTGCTGATTGCGCCCGGGGACGTTCTCGTCACCCTCGCCGCGGACCTGGTAGCTCTCGGTCATGGCGTCGACCGAGGCCAGCAAGTCGGGGTCGATCACCCAGGTGACGTCGAGTTCCTTGCCCAGCGACACCATCCGGTCGAGCCGGCCGCCGGGTGCGATCTCCTTGGCGAGGTCCTCGTCACGGAAGACGGGGGTCTGCTGCTCGTTCGAACCCGTCTCCGCCGTGACATGCACATCGGAGATCAGCGGCCACAGGACGGTCGTCTTCGTCCTGGTCTCGGCCTCGTCGGGCTGCCAGGGGAGGAAGGTCCGCTGGACGCCGAGGGTCTGCTCCCACTGCTGGGCCGCGGTCTGCCCGGTCAGCTGCACGGACAGCTGGTAGACGCCGTCCTGGCCGAGGTCCAGCTCGTCGACCGGCACGGAGATGCTGAAGGGGCGCGAGACACCGGGGGTGAGCTTGTCGAACTTCTCGGTGAACTTGCCGCCGATCTCCTGGCCGACGGGAGTGCGGACGTCGCCGCTGTTCCTGGCGACCGTGTCGATGCCGGAGCGGGTGGTCAGCCGGGGACCCACGCTCAGACCGACGTGGGCGTCCGTGACGGCCTGCTTGCCCTTGTTGGTGACCGTGCCGGAGACGGTGACCGTGTCCCCCTCGCCGGGGATGCTGGGAGTCAGCGTGTCCACCGAGACGGAGACGGAGCCCGTCGCGGCCGCGGCGCGGGGAGCGGTCCGGCCGGAGTCGGCCGCCGCAGGCTGGGCGGGCAGCTGGAGGAGCCCGGCCAGCAGCGGCACCCCGGCGAGCAGGGCTCCGGTGCGCCGCAGCCAGCGGCGGGCAGGTGAGGGACTGGTTCCCTGGATAGCTGCCGCCTCGGCCACGCGCTCGCCCGTCCCTCGTCGTCGTCAGTGGTCGTCGGAAAGTGGTCCCCGCATGGTAACGATGCGAGCTGAGAGGTAGTACCACGGACCGCCGCGCAAGATCGGGAAGTGGATCGGCCTGTTGCCCTGTGTGCCGGCCGGGGTGACCCTCTGCGCAGGTAATGGGGAGGCTGCGGGCTGCCTGGGCCACGTACCCTCTTCTGTTGTGCCGAACGCCAAGGAAGAAACCAGTACCTCTCTCAGCCGGGTGCAGGAACGCGGAGTGAGCGAGCTGCTCCGGGTCGCGCCTGTTGCCGACGATCTCGCCCGCCGTTTCCAGGAGGCGGGATTCTCACTCGCTCTCGTCGGCGGCTCGGTACGGGACGCACTGCTCGGCCGGCTGGGCAACGACCTGGACTTCACCACGGACGCCCGCCCCCAGGACGTGCTGCGGATCGTGCGGCCCTGGGCGGACGCCGTGTGGGACGTCGGCATCGCCTTCGGGACGGTCGGTGCGCAGAAGGACGGCTTTCAGATCGAGGTGACGACGTACCGGTCGGAGGCCTACGACCGCACCTCGCGCAAGCCCCAGGTGTCGTACGGCGACTCGATCGAGGAGGACCTCGTCCGCCGTGACTTCACGGTGAACGCGATGGCCGTCTCGCTCCCGGAGAAGGTCTTCATCGACCCGCACGGGGGCCTGGACGACCTCGCGGCCCGGGTGCTGCGCACGCCGGGCACCCCCGAAGCGTCCTTCTCGGACGACCCGCTCCGGATGATGCGGGCCGCGCGTTTCGCCGCGCAGCTGGACTTCGACGTGGCGCCCGAGGTCGTCGCGGCGATGACGGAAATGGCGGGACGTATCGAGATCGTCTCCGCGGAGCGGGTGCGCGACGAGCTGAACAAGCTGATCCTCTCCTCGAACCCGCGCAAGGGCCTGACGCTGCTCGTCGACACCGGGCTGGCGGATCATGTGCTGCCCGAGCTGCCGGCGCTGCGTCTGGAGAGTGATGAGCACCACCGGCACAAGGACGTCTACGAGCACACGCTGATCGTCCTGGAGCAGGCGATGGCGCTGGAGGACGAGGGCCCGGACCTCACCCTGCGCCTGGCCGCCCTGCTGCACGACATCGGCAAGCCGCGCACCCGCCGCTTCGAGAAGGACGGCAGGGTCTCGTTCCACCACCATGAGGTGGTCGGGGCGAAGATGGCCAAGAAGCGGCTGACGGCGCTGAAGTACTCCAACGAGCTGGTGAGGGACGTCTCCCGTCTGGTGGAGCTGCACCTCCGCTTCCACGGCTATGGCACGGGGGAATGGACAGACTCGGCCGTGCGCCGCTATGTCCGTGACGCGGGCCCGCTGCTGAACCGCCTCCACAAGCTGACCCGTTCCGACTGCACCACTCGCAACCGGCGCAAGGCGGCCGCGCTCTCCCGTGCGTACGACAGCCTGGAGGAGCGCATCGCCAAGCTCCAGGAGCAGGAGGAGCTGGACGCCATCCGCCCGGACCTCGACGGCAACCAGATCATGGAGATCCTGGGCATCAAGCCGGGCCCCGACGTGGGCAGGGCCTACAAGCACATGCTGGAGCTCCGCCTGGAGAACGGCCCGATGCCCCACGACGAGGCGGTCGCGGCCCTCAAGCAGTGGTGGAGCGAACAGCAGAGCTGAGACGCGAAGCGGGGGCACGTTTCACGTGAAACATGCCCCCGGACGCTCTCCCGCCACAGGTTGCGAAAGGCGGGTCATGTTTCACGTGAAACATGACCCGCCCTTTCCGTGGCACCAGGTGCTCAGGTCCGGTCAGACATCGCCGAAGCAGAGCAGGAACTCTTCGCCGTCGCCGGTCTCGGCGTAGAAGCCGGTGGCTCCCTCGACCTTGCGGCACTCGGCCTCGGCGGTGAGGGACGTGAAGTGGCCCTCGACCTTCTTGAGGACCTTGCCCTCGGCCTCCGAGGAGGAGCAGTCGACGACCTCCATGCGGTCCGAGGAGGAGGAAGCGGACTTCAGGCAGTCGCCCACAGCGGCCTGGTCGGCATCGTCGCGGCTGGCGATGTAGCCGCCGATCGCGACGCTGACCACGACCACGGCCAGCACGATGTTCTTGATCAGCTTGAAGCTGACCTTCCGCTGCGGCTGGGCCGGCGGCACCGGCGCCCCCGGAGGCGGGAAGCCGGGCTGGCCCGCCTGCTGGGGGAAACCGCCCTGGGGCGGCTGGCCGTAGGGCTGCTGCTGGCCTTGGGCGAACGGGTTGCCCTGGGGCGGCGGAGTGGTCACTGGGGGTCCCCCTCAATACATGGGTGCTGACGCGAAAAGCTCGCTCGTAAGACCCACGTAAGCTATCGGCCGCCATGGACATCTCAGTAGCTTCCTGGGGCTCTGTGGCACTGATGTGACACTTACTGGCGCTCAAAACGGGCCATAAGCGCAGCTACTCCTCCGTAGATCACGGCGATCGTTACGACCAGTGGAACCGAACGCCCGTCCGGAGGAAGCATCAGGGCCGCCACCGCGGCGGCGCTGACGAAGGCCACATTGAACAGAACGTCGTAGACGGAGAAGATCCGGCCACGGAAGTCGTCCTCGACCAGGGTCTGGACGATGGTGTCCGTCGCGATCTTGGAGCCCTGGGTGGCCAGTCCCAGGACGAACGCCCCCGCGAGCAGGGGGACGGTGGCGAAGAGCAGACCGAGGGCCGGCTCCAGCAGCGCCGCAGCCCCGGCGCACACCACGATCCAGCGGCCCGGCCCCAGCCGCCCCGCGGCCCACGGCGTCAGGACGGCGGCCGCGAAGAACCCGGCGCCCGAGAAGCCGAGCGCCAGCCCGAGCAGCGCCAGTCCCCCGTCCGTGCTCGACGTCAGCGCATAGCGGCTCAGCATCAGCACCATGACGAGCATGGCCCCGTAGCAGAACCGCATCAGGGACATCGCGGTCAGCGCCCAGGCGGCCTCCCGGCGCTGCGGTGCGGCGACATGCCGTACACCGGCCACCAGGTCGCGCGCGGTGCCGGACAGCGCGGTGGCGAGCCGGGGGTCGAACAGGGCACGGTCCGGTCCGAGGAGTTCCTTGGCGATGCGCAGGGAGGCGAGGGCCGCGCACAGATACAGGCCGGCGCCCACGACCACCACGGCCGCGTCGGAGTCCGCGATCAGCAGCCGCACGAGGAAGGCGAGTCCGCCGCCGGCGGTGGCGGCCAGCGTCCCCGCGGTCGGCGACAGCGAGTTGGCGATGACCAGCCGCTCGGTGTCCACCACCCGGGGCAGCGCGGCGGACAGGCCGGCCAGCACGAAGCGGTTGACGGCGGTGACGCACAGAGCGGAGACGTAGAGCAGCCAGTCGGGGACGCCGCCCAGGATCAGCACGGCGGTGACCGCGGCCATCAGGGCGCGCAGCAGATTGCCGTAGAGGAAGACCTGGCGGCGGCGCCAGCGGTCCAGGAACACCCCGGCGAACGGCCCGAGGAGCGAGTAGGGGAGCAGCAGCACCGCCATCGCGGAGGCGATCGCCGCGGCCGAGGTCTGCCGCTCCGGGGAGAAGACCACATAGGCGGCGAGCGCGACCTGGAAGACCCCGTCCGCCCCCTGGGACAGCAGCCGTACGGCGAGCAGGCGTCTGAACCCCTGGAAGCGCAGCAGGACGCGCAGGTCACGGACGACGGCCATGGCGCACAGCCTCACATACGAAGAGGATCTCCGGGCCGTGCGACCCGGAGACCCTCAACTGCCCGCAGAGGCAGGGTTCAGCGCTCGACCTCGCCCCGGATGAACTTCTCGACGTTCTCGCGGGCCTCGTCGTCGAAGTACTGCACCGGCGGGGACTTCATGAAGTACGAGGAGGCCGACAGGATCGGTCCGCCGATGCCCCGGTCCTTGGCGATCTTCGCGGCGCGCAGGGCGTCGATGATGACACCGGCGCTGTTCGGGGAGTCCCAGACCTCGAGCTTGTACTCCAGGTTCAGCGGGACGTCACCGAAGGCGCGGCCCTCGAGGCGGACGTAGGCCCACTTGCGGTCGTCCAGCCAGGCCACGTAGTCGGACGGGCCGATGTGGACGTTCTTCTCGCCCAGCTCCCGGTCGGGGATCTGCGAGGTGACGGCCTGCGTCTTGGAGATCTTCTTGGACTCCAGGCGCTCGCGCTCGAGCATGTTCTTGAAGTCCATGTTGCCGCCGACGTTCAGCTGCATGGTGCGGTCCAGGATGACACCGCGGTCCTCGAACAGCTTCGCCATGACGCGGTGCGTGATGGTGGCGCCGACCTGGGACTTGATGTCGTCACCGACGATCGGCACACCGGCCTCGGTGAACTTGTCCGCCCACTCCTTGGTGCCGGCGATGAAGACCGGGAGGGCGTTGACGAAGGCGACCTTGGCGTCGATGGCGCACTGGGCGTAGAACTTCGCCGCTTCCTCGGAGCCGACGGGCAGGTAGCAGACCAGGACGTCGACCTGCTTGTCCTTGAGGACCTGGACGACGTCGACGGGCTCCTCGGCGGACTCCTCGATGGTGGCCCGGTAGTACTTGCCGAGACCGTCGAGGGTGTGGCCGCGCTGCACCGTCACGCCGGTACGGGGGACGTCGCAGATCTTGATGGTGTTGTTCTCGGAGGCGCCGATGGCGTCCGCGAGGTCGAGGCCGACCTTCTTGGCGTCCACGTCGAAGGCGGCGACGAACTCGACGTCACCGACGTGGTAGTCGCCGAACTGGACGTGCATCAGGCCCGGCACCTTGCTCGCCGGGTCGGCGTCCTTGTAGTACTCGACTCCCTGAACCAGCGATGCCGCGCAGTTGCCCACGCCGACGATGGCTACGCGAACCGAACCCATTCCGGTTGCTCCCTGTGTGTACGAGTGAGGCCCTGAGGTGGGTCTCACGTGGCGGTGTCGTCGGGCGTATCCGGCCGGGGATCGTCCCCGGACCGGGGCAGGCCGCCCGTCGCTCCAGATGTCCTGTCCTGCTGAGCGGCTCCCCCAGGGGCGGAACCTCTCAGGTCCCGCCCGGCGCGCTCACTCTCGATGAGCTCGTTCAGCCAGCGCACTTCGCGCTCCACGGACTCCATTCCGTGTCGCTGGAGCTCAAGCGTGTAGTCGTCGAGGCGCTCCCGAGTGCGCGCCAGTGAGGCGCGCATCTTCTCGAGACGCTCCTCCAGGCGGCTGCGGCGGCCCTCCAGCACGCGCATGCGTACGTCGCGCGACGTCTGCCCGAAGAAGGCGAACCGCGCGGCAAAGGTCTCGTCCTCGTACGCGTCGGGGCCCGTCTGCGAGAGGAGCTGCTCGAAGTGCTCCTTACCTTCGGCCGTCAACCGGTAGACGATCTTGGCGCGTCGTCCGGTGAGGGTCGCGGTGGCCTCGCTGGTGCTCCCCGGCTCCTCGATCAACCAGCCGTTGGCGACCAGCGTCTTGAGGCAGGGATACAGCGTCCCGTAGCTGAACGCCCGGAAGACGCCCAGCGACGTGTTGAGCCGCTTGCGCAGCTCATAGCCGTGCATCGGAGATTCGCGGAGCAGGCCGAGTACGGCGAACTCGAGGATCCCGGAACGCCGGCTCATCGTCGCCTCCTCTCGTCCCGTATGCCGCTCTGATGTATCGACTCGATACATCACGACGATAGAACGGCCCTCCGGATGCGACAAGAGGGAGTGTGGTGAACGGGATCACATCCCCGATTCATACCGAGCAAGTTGCCTGATTTGAGGTGAACTTCTGGGCTCGGCAGGTTTTGGCGGTGCGTAGTCTGTGCGCCATGCACACCACCGGGAACCGAGTGACGTCTGTGGGCGTCCCTGTCCCCGGTGCAGTACGGGCTGAATGCGGCCAGCGCCGTATCCGTACTTCGGGGGGACCGGAAACCAGCCGCCGTTCCAGGCGCGCAAGGGTGCGCCTGCCCGAGGAGTAGTCGTTCGATGAGCGAGCACCGTCGCAAACCGCCGCAGGGAGGCGGACGTGCCGCGGCCCGACGCGGCCAGTCCGGCTCGTCCTCCGGCCGCCGCGCGGCACCGCGAGGCGCCACCGGGTCGCCGTCCGATTCCTACGGGCCGGGACCCCGCGGGGGCGAAGGGCCCATGTACGGCGGCCGCGCCGAGGCGCGGCGCGCAGCACAGAGAGGCGGCAGGCGCCGGGCGTCGGACACCGGGCCCGGCAGCCGGCGCGCCGGCGCGGCCGGTCCCGGCCGAGGCAGGGGGCGCGCGGCACCACCGAGCAGAAAGCGGTTCATCGACTATCCGCGGCACGACAAGTACGGCTGGCGCCGCTGGGTGCCCTCCTGGAGGCTCGTCTCCGGCCTGGTCATCGCCTTCTTCGGCGGCCTGATCGCCGTCGCGGGTATCGGGTACGCGATGGTGGGCACGCCCGAGGTCGCCAAGACGGCCACGGCCCAGAACAACGTCTACTACTGGGCCAACGGCGAGCAGATGGTCGCCACCGGCGGTGAGCGCAACCGGCAGATCGTCAGCCTCGCGCAGATCCCGGAGGAGATGCAGAAGGCCGTCATCTCCCAGGAGAACAAGACGTTCTACAGCGACAGCGGCATCGACCCCAAGGGCATCGCCCGCGCCGTGTTCAACATGGCCCGCGGCGGCGAGACCCAGGGCGGCTCGACGATCACCCAGCAGTACGTGAAGAACGCGATGCTGGAGGACCAGTCCCAGACGCTCACCCGGAAGTTCAAGGAGATCCTGGTCTCCATCAAGGTGGGCGCCACGATGGACAAGGACACGATCCTCGAGGGCTACCTGAACTCCGCGTACTACGGCCGTGGCGCCTACGGGATCGAGGCCGCCGCCCGCGCCTACTTCAACAAGCGGGCCATCGATCTGAACCCGGGCCAGTGCGCCTTCCTGGCGGCGGTGCTCAAGGGCGCCACCTACTACGACCCGGCCGGTGCGACCTCCATCGACCCGGTCGGCGCCACACCCGAGAAGAACAAGAAGCGTGCCCTGCTCCAGATGCAGGACACGCTGGACAAGATGGTCGAGTACGGGCATCTCGATCCCGAGGTGCGGGCCAAGTACACCAAGCTGCCCAAGGTGCAGAGCCCGCGGTCCAACACCGCACTGAGCGGCCAGATCGGCTACCTGGTGGACCTCGCCAAGAGCTACATCGTCACGCACAGCGACGAAACCGGCATCACCGCCGAGGACCTGCAGCGGGGCGGCTACTCGATCTACACCACCTTCGACAAGAAGAAGGTGAAGGCGCTCGAGGACTCGGTCAAGAAGGTCTACAAGGAGAACATCGACGAGAAGAAGCGCCCGGAGACGGACACCCACGTCCAGTTCGGCGGCGCCTCGGTGAACCCCGAGAGCGGCGCGATCGAGGCCATCTACGGCGGTGCGGACGCGACCAAGCACTTCACCAACAACGCCGATGTGACCGGCGCCCAGGTCGGTTCGACCTTCAAGCCGTTCGTGCTGGCGGCGGCCATGAAGTGGGGCGTGAGGGACCCGGACCTCGACCCGGATCAGGCGCAGGACGAACGCACCGTCGTCTCGCCCAAGAGCCTGTACCCGGGCAAGAACAAGCTCAAGATCAAGAACTACGACGGATCGATCTGGCGGAACGAGAAGGGCGAGGAGTGGCTGCAGGTCAATGACGGCAACGTCTCCTACGGCCGGCCGCCCGAGTACAAGATCGACCTGCGGAACGCGATGCGGGAGTCGGTGAACTCCTCCTTCGTGCAGCTCGGCATGGACGTCGGCCTGGACAAGGTGAAGGAGGCCGCGGTGGACGCCGGCGTGCTGGAGAGCAGCCTCGCCGGTACGGACTACCCGTCCTTCTCCATCGGTACGTCCAGCCCCAGCGCCATCCGCATGGCGGGCGCCTACGCCACCTTCGCCGCCTCCGGTGAGCAGCGCGAGCCGTTCTCGGTGAAGAAGATCACCAGCAAGGACGGCACGCTCTTCACCCACAAGACGGTGACCAAGCAGGCCTTCGAGGAGAACGTGGCCAACAACGTCACGGACGTCCTGAAGACCGTCGTCGAGAAGGGCACCGGTACCAACGCCCAACTGCCCGGCCGCGAGGTGGCCGGCAAGACCGGTACCACGGACGGCAACAAGTCCGCCTGGTTCGTCGGGTACACCCCGCAGCTGTCCACCGCGATCAGCATGTTCCGTTACCCCGACGACGAGAACATCAAGAACCGCACCTTCCTCGAGATGTTCGGCACGGGTGGGCAGAAGAAGATCCACGGTGCCTCGTTCCCGTCCGAGATCTGGGCGGACTACATGGGCGATGCGCTGAAGAACGAGCCGGTGGAGCGGTTCCCGACCCCCGAGCCCATCGGTGAGATCGTCAACGACGAGCCCTCCCCGACTCCCACGCCGACTCAGTCGGAGACCGAGGAGCCGACCCCGACGGCGCCCGCGTCGCCGACTGAGACCGTTCCGGATCCGAGTCCCACGCAGACCGAGACGTGCCGGCCGTTCGACTTCAACTGCGACGACGAGGACACGGGCGGCAACAACCAGGGAGGCGCGAACAACGGCGGAACGGACGGTGGTGTGAGCGAATCACCGGATCCCACGGAGACCGGGCTTCCCGGAGGAAACAGAGGCAACGGCAACGGCGGCGGCGGGCTCTTCGGAGGCCGGACCGACGATTAGACCGCCCCACGCCCGGCTTGAGCGTTTCACGTGAAACGCCCCGCCGTTTCACGTGAAACGTGGGCCGTCGTACCGCTCGGGTACGGCGGCCCACGTCGTTTCCCCGGGCTCGTACGGCAGGATGTGCGGCATGCCCAGTGGAGTATCGAAGCAAGCGAGCGCCCACGAGCGGGACCTGGTACGCCCCACGGCCGAGGACGAGGTCGCCGCGGCCGGCAGTGAACTGATCGGCGGCCCGCTCGGGCGGCATGCGCTGCTCGGGACCTCCTGGTGGACGCCGGTCCGGGTGATCGCCCTGGTGGCGATCGGCATGTTCACCCTCGGCCTGGTGCAGAAGGCGCCCTGCTACAACGGCGCCTGGTTCTTCGGGGCCAGCTCCCAGTACACCCACGCGTGCTACTCGGACATCCCGCACCTGTACCAGGGGCGCGGCTTCGCCGACGGACTGCTGCCGTACTTCGACCAGCTCCCCGGCGACATGCAGTTCCTGGAGTACCCGGTGCTGACCGGCCTGTTCATGCAGGTCGCCGCCTGGCTCTCACCCGGTGGCGGCAGCATCCAGGACCAGGAACAGACGTACTGGCTGGTCAACGCCGGGATGCTCATGGCGTGCGCGGCGGTCATCGCCGTCTGCGTCACCCGCACCCATGCGCGGCGGCCCTGGGACGGCCTGCTGGTGGCGCTGGCCCCCGCCTTCGCGCTGACCGCGACGATCAACTGGGACCTGCTGGCGGTGGCGCTGACGGCCGCGGCGATGCTGATGTGGTCGCGAGGCCGCGCCCTGGCCTTCGGAGTCCTGCTGGGCCTCGCCACGGCCGCCAAGCTCTATCCCGCGCTGCTCCTCGGGCCCCTGCTGGTGCTGTGCTGGCGAGCGGGACGGTGGCGGGAGTACGCGACGGCCCTCGGCGGCGCGCTCGTCGCCTGGACCGTCGTGAACGGGCCGGTGATGCTCTTCGCCTTCGACGGCTGGTCGAAGTTCTACACGTTCAGCCAGGAGCGGGGCGTCGACTTCGGTTCCTTCTGGCTGATCCTGGCCCAGAACTCGTCCGATCCGCTGAGCACCGACGCCGTCAACACGCTCGCCACCCTGCTGATGCTGCTCTGCTGCGCCGGCGTGGCCGCGCTCGCGCTCACGGCCCCCCGGCGGCCACGTTTCGCGCAGCTCGCCTTCCTGATCGTCGCGGCGTTCATCCTCACCAACAAGGTCTACTCACCGCAGTACGTCCTGTGGCTGGTGCCGCTCGCCGCCCTCGCGCGGCCCAAGTGGCGGGACTTCTTGATCTGGCAGGCCTGCGAGGTGATGTACTTCCTGGGCATCTGGATGTACCTCGCCTACACGACCAGCGGCGACGCTCACAAGGGCCTGCCGACCGACGGCTACCACTGGGCGATCGGAGTGCATCTGCTGGGCACGGTCTACCTGTGCGCCATGGTCGTGCGCGACATCCTCATGCCGGAACGCGATCCGGTGCGCCGTGTCGGTGACGACGACCCCTCCGGCGGGGTGCTCGACGGCGCCGAGGACGTGTTCGTGCTCGGTCCGGCGGTCCATCACGCCCGTCACGCCGCCCGCCCCGAGGGGGCACGCGTCGAGTGGGGCGGACCGGGAGCCACGGGCGGCACGGCCGGTTCGCTCTGAGCGAACCACGCTTGGCGGAAAAGGGGGCCCTCGCCGTCCGGCGAGGGCCCCCTTCAGTGGTTCCGGGATGTGCTCAGCGGTCGACCAGACGGTCGAACTGCGTGGTGGTGTGGCGGAGATGGGCCACCAGTTCGTCGCCCACCTTGGGCTCGGGCGCGTCCGCCGGCACGAACAGGATCGACACCTGCATGTGCGGCGGCTCGGCGAACCAGCGCTGCTTCCCGCCCCAGACGAACGGCGAAAGGTTCCGGTTGACCGTGGCCAGACCGGCGCGGGCGACGCCCTTGGCGCGCGGCATGACGCCGTGCAGCGCCTTGGGGGCCTCCAGACCCACCCCGTGCGACGTTCCGCCCGCCACGACCACCAGGAAGCCGTCCGAGGTGGCCTTCTGCTGCCGGTAGCCGAACCGGTCCCCCTTGGCGACGCGGGTGACGTCCAGGACCGCCCCGCGGTACTCAGTGGCCTCGTGGTCCCCCAGCCACAGCCGCGTTCCGATCCGGGCGCGGAACCGCGTCTGCGGGAACTGCTGCTGCAGCCGGGCGAGTTCCTCCGCCTTGAGGTGGCTGACGAACATCGTGTGCAGCGGGAGCCGGGCCGCGCGCAGCCGGTCCATCCAGCCGATGACCTCCTCGACGGCGTCCGAGCCGTCGGTGCGGTCCAGCGGCAGATGGATGGCGAACCCCTCCAGCCGCACGTTCTCTATGGCCGCGTGCAACTGGGGCAGATCCTGCTCGGTGACGCCGTGCCGCTTCATCGAGGACATCACCTCGATGACCACCCGGGCGCCGACCAGGCCGTAGACGCCGTCGACCGACGACACCGAACGGATGACGCGGTCGGGCAGCGGCACGGGCTCCTCGCCCCGCCGGTAGGGAGTCAGGACCAGCAGGTCACCACCGAACCAGTCCTTCATCCGGGCGGCCTCGTACGTCGTGCCGACGGCCAGCAGGTCCGCGCCCAGCCGTGTGACCTCTTCTGCCAGCCGCTCGTGGCCGAAGCCGTAGCCGTTGCCCTTGCAGACCGGGACCAGCCCGGGGAACTGCTCCTGCACGTGCTTGTGGTGCGCCCGCCAGCGCGCGGTGTCGACGTAGAGCGTGAGCGCCATGGCCGGACCTGGAACCTTTCTCGTGGCTGCGGTGTATCAGGGATATGGGAAATGTCGAAGCGGTGGAAGCGGTCGGAGCGACGAGGCCGGGGTCAGCGGCGCGACATGTAGATGTCGAGCGCCTTGTGGAGCAGCTTGTTGAGCGGGAAGTCCCACTCGCCGAGGTACTCGGCGGCCTGGCCGCCCGTGCCCACCTTGAACTGGATCAGACCGAAGAGGTGGTCGGTCTCGTCCAGCGAGTCGGAGATGCCGCGCAGGTCGTAGACGGTGGCGCCGAGCGCGTAGGCGTCGCGCAGCATCCGCCACTGCATCGCGTTCGAGGGCCGGACCTCGCGCCCGATGTTGTCGGAGGCGCCGTAGGAGTACCAGACGTGCCCGCCGACGATCAGCATGGTCGCCGCGGAGAGGTTGACCCCGTTGTGCCGGGCGAAGTACAGCCGCATGCGGTTGGGGTCCTCGTTGTTGAGGGCCGTCCACATGCGCTGGAAGTACGACAGCGGGCGGGGCCGGAAGTGGTCGCGCACCGCGGTGATCTCGTACAGGCGCTGCCACTCGGGCAGGTCCTCGTAGCCGCCCTGGACGACCTCGACGCCGGCCTTCTCGGCCTTCTTGATGTTGCGGCGCCACAGCTGGTTGAAGTTCTTGTGGACCTCTTCCAGGGAGCGGTTGGCCAGCGGCACCTGGAAGACGTACCGGGGCTGGACGTCGCCGAAGCCGGCGCCGCCGTCCTCCCCCTGCTGCCAGCCCATGCGGCGCAGCTTGTCGGCCACCTCGAAGGCACGGGGCTCGATGAAGTCGGCCTCCAGATCGCGCAGACGCTTCACGTCCGGGTTCTGGATGCCCTTCTTGATGGTCGCCGCCTCCCAGCGGCGGATGATCACCGGCGGGCCCATCTTCACGGAGAAGGCGCCCTGCTGCTTCAGGTGCGCCAGCATCGGCTCGATCCACTCCTGAAGATTGGGCGCGAACCAGTTGATGACCGGCCCCTCGGGCAGATACGCGAGATACCGCTTGATCTTGGGCAGCTGCCGGTACAGCACCAGTCCGACGCCGACCAGCTCGCCGGTGCGGTCGTCGAACCAGCCGAGATTCTCGGACCGCCACTCCGCCTTCACGTCCGCCCAGGCCGGGACCTGCATGTGACTCGCCGACGGCAGGCTCTGGATGTACGCCAGATGCTGCTCGCGACTGATGGTCCTCAGGGTCAGGCTCATTCGGGGCGCTCCTCGGGCTGGTGTGTCCCCATGGGTTCAGGGGCTCCGGCTCTCGCGCGAAGCCTACTGCGCCCGGGAGCGGCCCGGCGGGGCGCACGGCCCCTTCGCCCCGGCCCGTCGGGGCCGGGGCGTACACCGGTTTTTCGGAGCGGGAGTGCCTGGCGTCAGTCGAAGACCCCACCGAAGAGGCCGCCGTGCGCCATGCCCAGGAAGAAGCCGACCGCGGATGCGCCGAGGCCCACGATCAGGCCGAAGCGCCCACGCGTCGTCTCCGAGATCCACTGCCCGTACGCGCCGGTGAGAATGCCCACCAGGCCGGTCCAGGAGCTGAGCAGGTGCAGATCGTCGAACATCGCCGAGATGAAGGACGTGAGTCCCAGCACCAGGGTCACCGCGAGCAGGGCGTCCTGGACCGGATGGGGCTTGCCGTCCGTGGCGAAGAGTCCGCCGCCGGCGGTGTTGGGTCGCATTGCCTGTGCCATGGGGCACCTCCTGCGAAAAACGGCGCATCGTAGCGCCATACACACCCGATGTGTACAGATTGACGGCCTGCCCGGACGGATTTCAACCGGAAGGCACTGTGCGGGTACTCTGTAGCGTCCGCACCGGTGTCTGTCCGGACACAGCCAGGGAAGCGACCCGCCCCGCGCTGGGGCAAGGGACTCGTGAGTCCACGGTCCGTCCCGCCGACCTGGGAAAACCGCCGCCCGACGTCGATTGTCAGTGGCGGCTGTTTTACTGACAGGCATCGTTGCGCAACGCATCACGACCCTCCTGCCACGGAACGCCCGTGGCCGCTGAGTCCAAAGGAGGTGGGTTCCACATGCGTCACTACGAGGTGATGGTCATCCTCGACCCCGATCTCGAGGAGCGCGCTGTCTCCCCGCTGATCGAGAACTTCCTTTCCGTCGTCCGTGACGGTGGCGGAAAGGTCGAGAAGGTCGACACCTGGGGCCGTCGTCGTCTCGCGTACGAGATCAAGAAGAAGCCCGAGGGCATCTACTCGGTCATCGACCTGCAGGCCGAGCCTGCGGTCGTCAAGGAGCTCGACCGCCAGATGAACCTGAACGAGTCGGTCCTCCGGACCAAGGTCCTCCGCCCCGAGACCCACTGAGCATCCCGCTCAGCTGATCCCGGGACACGAGTAGCAGCAAGCAGCCAGCAGCAAACCCGCCGAGAGGTTCACCCATGGCAGGCGAGACCGTCATCACGGTCGTCGGCAATCTTGTCGACGACCCCGAGCTGCGCTTCACCCCGTCCGGTGCGGCCGTCGCGAAGTTCCGTGTCGCGTCGACTCCCCGCACCTTCGACCGTCAGACGAACGAGTGGAAGGACGGCGAGAGCCTGTTCCTGACCTGCTCGGTCTGGCGTCAGGCGGCGGAGAACGTCGCCGAGTCCCTCCAGCGAGGCATGCGCGTGATCGTGCAGGGCCGGCTGAAGCAGCGGTCCTACGAGGACCGTGAGGGCATCAAGCGCACGGTCTACGAGCTGGACGTCGACGAGGTCGGCGCCAGCCTGCGCAACGCCACGGCCAAGGTCACCAAGACCACGGGCCGCGGCGGCCAGCAGGGCGGCGGCTGGGGCGGTGGCCCCGGTGGCGGTCAGCAGGGCGGCGGCGCTCCTGCCGACGACCCGTGGGCGACCGGTGCTCCCGCCGGCGGCCAGCAGGGTGGTGGCGGCTGGGGCGGCGGCTCCGGCGGCGGTGGCGGCTACTCGGACGAGCCCCCCTTCTAGGGTGGGCCGTTACCCCACACTTCTTGATCACACAGGAGAATCACCATGGCGAAGCCGCCTGTGCGCAAGCCGAAGAAGAAGGTCTGCGCGTTCTGCAAGGACAAGGTCACGTACGTGGACTACAAGGACACGAACATGCTGCGGAAGTTCATTTCCGACCGCGGCAAGATCCGTGCCCGCCGCGTGACCGGCAACTGCACTCAGCACCAGCGTGACGTCGCCACGGCCGTGAAGAACAGCCGTGAGATGGCGCTGCTGCCCTACACCTCCACCGCGCGATAAGGGAAGGGTGACCGACTCATGAAGATCATCCTTACCCACGAGGTCTCCGGCCTCGGTGCCGCGGGCGACGTCGTCGACGTCAAGGACGGTTACGCTCGCAACTACCTGATCCCGCGGAAGCTCGCTATCCGCTGGACCAAGGGTGGCGAGAAGGACGTCGAGCAGATCCGCCGTGCTCGCAAGATCCACGAGATCCACACCATCGAGCAGGCCAACCAGGTGAAGGCCCAGCTCGAGGGCGTCAAGGTCCGCCTCGCGGTCCGTTCCGGCGAGGCCGGTCGTCTCTTCGGTTCCGTCACCCCGGCCGACATCGCTTCGGCGATCAAGGAAGCGGGTGGCCCCGAGGTCGACAAGCGCCGCATCGAGCTCGGTGCGCCCATCAAGACCCTGGGCTCGCACGAGACGTCCGTGCGTCTGCACCCCGAGGTTGCCGCCAAGGTCAACATCGAGGTCGTCGCGGCCTGATCGCCGCGCTCACCGACGCGGTGAGCAAGGGGGCCGCACCCACTCCGGGTGCGGCCCCTTTGCCGTGGGCGTGACGCGCAAGGTGTCCGTCCCTGCGGCCGAGCGGCGGTCGGCCCCGGCGCTCGCGTCGAGCACGGTGTTTCACGTGAAACAGCGCCGCCGTTGAACGTCAGCGGGTGGCCCCGGTCGTTCAGCGGGTGGCACCGGTGACGAGCCAGCGGCCGGAGCGGCTGCGGAGCCACAGCGTGAGCATCCGGACGGTCATCATCAGCGTCATGGCGGCCCACAGCGCGGTGAGCCCTCCGCCCAGCACCGGCACCAGCAGGGCGACCGGGGTGAAGACCGCCAGGGTCAGCAGCATGGCCCAGGCGAGGTACGGCCCGTCGCCGGCGCCCATCAGGACACCGTCCAGGACGAAGACGATGCCGGAGATCGGCTGGGAGAGCGCCACGATGACCAGGGCGGGCAGCGCGGCGTCCTTCACGGCGGAGTCGCTGGTGAACAGCGGCAGGAACACCGGCCGGGCCAGCACCACCAGCACACCCAGGACGACCCCGACCGCGATGCCCCACTCCACCATGCGGCGGCAGACGTGACGGGCCCCCTGGGCGTCCCCGGCGCCCAGGTAGCGCCCGATGATGGCCTGCCCGGCGATCGCGATGGCGTCCAGCGCGAAGGCGAGCAGGCTCCACAGGGAGAGGATGATCTGATGGGCCGCGATGTCGGTGTCGCCGAGCCGCGCGGCCACGGCGGTGGCGATCATCAGGATGGCCCGGAGGGAGAGCGTGCGGACCAGCAGCGGCGCGCCCGCCTGGGCGGAGGCTCTGATCCCGGCCGCGTCCGGGCGCAGCGAGGCACCGTGCCTGCGGGCACCGCGCACCACCACGACCAGGTAAACCGCGGCCATGCCGCTCTGCGCGATGACCGTGCCCCAGGCGGATCCGGCGATGCCCAGTCCGGCGCCGTAGACCAGCACGGCGTTGAGAACGCCGTTGGCGACGAAGCCGCCGACGGCGACATAGAGGGGCGTCTTGGTGTCCTGCAGGCCGCGCAGCACACCGGTCGCGGCCAGGACGACCAGCATGGCGGGTATGCCCAGTGCGGAGATCCGCAGATAGGTGGTCGCGTACGGGGCTGCCGTGTCCGAGGCGCCGAAGAGCTCCACCAGGCCGGGGGACGTGGGGAGCACGAGGGCGACGACGACGGCGCCGAGCAGGAGCGCCAGCCAGATGCCGTCCATGCCCTGGCGGATGGCTGCCGGAAGGTCGCCCGCCCCCACGCGCCGGGCGACGGCGGCGGTCGTGGCGTAGGCCAGGAAGACGAAGACGCTCACGGCGGTCATGAGAAGGGCCGACGCGACCCCGAGGCCGGCGAGCTGTGCCGTGCCGAGGTGGCCGACGATCGCACTGTCGGCCATCACGAACAGGGGCTCGGCGACGAGGGCGCCGAAGGCGGGAACGGCCAGCGTGACGATCTCACGGTCGTGCTGTCGCCGGGCGGCGCGGGGGCGCGCGGGGGCCTGTGTCATGAGCACCAATCTAATCGTCCACAGGTAAGAGATGCAAAGCGCTGGCACCCCTTACCGATGTACACAGGGTGCGTGTCGGAGGGTGTCGTCCGAGGTGATCTTGAGCCGACCGGGGAAGTTTTTCTTCTGCACAGCCGGTGGATGGCAAAAGTGCAGGTCAAGTGCGTTCTTGTAGAGATCGGCCGAGCTTGTTCACAGGGCTGTCCACCGGGTCGTGCACAGGTTTCGTGGAGTTGTCCACAGCATTGGGGCCGTCGTCCACATGGCCTGTGGATAACCAGATTGGCTGACGGTGCCGACGGGCCTACGGTGGTCCGGCGCCTGCTCCGTCCGCCGGTTCCCAAAGCACCGCAAAACCGGCGCGTCACAACCGGAGTTGGGCGTCTTATTTGTCAGTGCCGTGCCGTAGAAATGAGGGGCACGGCGAGGTCCGCTCGCCGGACGGGAGGAGGTGGCTCGGTGAGCATTTCCGAGCCCTTGGACGACCCGTGGGCCGACAGCCCCAGCGATCGTCTCCCCGCCTCCCGCCGCCGTGACGACTCGGGCCGCGGCCGGGACGAGCAGCACGAGCGCGGCCGGGACGGCGGGATGTGGGACGGCGGGGGTGCCGCCTTCGAGCGGGTCCCGCCGCAGGATCTCGAGGCAGAGCAGTCCGTGCTGGGCGGCATGCTGCTGTCCAAGGACGCCATCGCCGACGTCGTGGAGATCCTCAAGGGCCACGACTTCTACAAGCCGGCCCACGAGACCATCTTCACGGCCGTGCTCGACGTGTATGCGCGAGGGGAGCCGGCCGACCCCATCACCATCGCCGCGGAGCTCACCAAGCGCGGCGAGATCAACAAGGTCGGCGGAGCCTCCTATCTGCACACCCTGGTGCAGATGGTGCCCACGGCGGCCAACGCCGCGTACTACGCGGAGATCGTGCACGAGCGTGCTGTGCTGCGCCGCCTGGTGGAGGCGGGCACGCGCATCACCCAGATGGGATACGCGGCCGACGACGACGTAGACGAGATCGTCAACCGGGCGCAGGCCGAGATCTACGCGGTCACCGAGCAGCGCACCAGCGAGGACTATCTGCCGCTCGGCGACATCATGGAGGGCGCGCTCGACGAGATCGAGGCGATCGGCTCGCGCAGCGGCGAGATGACCGGTGTGCCCACGGGCTTCACCGACTTCGACTCGCTCACCAACGGCCTCCACCCCGGACAGATGATCGTCATCGCCGCGCGTCCGGCGATGGGCAAGTCGACGTTGGCGCTGGACTTCGCGCGGGCGGCGGCCATCAAGCACAACCTGCCGAGCGTCATCTTCTCGCTCGAGATGGGCCGCAACGAGATCGCCATGCGCCTGCTCTCGGCGGAGGCGCGGGTCGCCCTGCACCACATGCGGTCCGGCACGATGACCGACGAGGACTGGACGCGGCTGGCGCGCCGGATGCCCGATGTGTCGGCGGCGCCGCTCTACATCGACGACTCCCCGAATCTGTCGATGATGGAGATCCGCGCCAAGTGCCGCCGTCTGAAGCAGCGCAACGACCTCAGGCTCGTCGTCATCGACTACCTCCAGCTGATGCAGTCCGGCGGCTCCAAGCGGGCCGAGAGCCGGCAGCAGGAGGTCTCGGAGATGTCCCGCAACCTCAAGCTGCTCGCCAAGGAGCTGGAGATCCCGGTCATCGCGCTCTCCCAGCTGAACCGTGGCCCCGAGCAGCGCACGGACAAGAAGCCGATGGTCTCCGACCTGCGTGAGTCCGGCTCCATCGAGCAGGACGCCGACATGGTCATCCTGCTGCACCGCGAGGACGCCTACGAGAAGGAGTCCCCCCGCGCGGGCGAGGCGGACCTGATCGTCGCCAAGCACCGCAACGGCCCCACCGCCACCATCACGGTCGCCTTCCAGGGCCACTACTCCCGCTTCGTGGACATGGCCCAGACCTGACCGCCCGCGGTGCAGGTTCCCAGTCAGAGGGAGCTCGGCTGTCAGTGAAGGGCCTTCGCCATCACCCGTTCCCTCAGCCCGTCGGCGGATACGAGGTCCCCGACCTCTCCGGAAAAGTCGAACCCGTGGCGTTGATACAGCGTCACGGCGGGCTCGTTGCCCGGGATCACCGCCAGTCTCAACGTGGTGGCGCCCGACCGCCGGGCCCACGCTTCGACCTCCGCGACCAGGAGGTCTCCGACGCCGCAGCCCCGAGCCACGGGGCTGACCCATACCGATCTCAACTCACAGGTGTCGCCGTCCACGGGAAGCCCGCTGGCCATGCCTACCGCCTGCCCGCGCAGAAACGCGACGAGGTTGTGCGCCTCCGGCATGGCCAAACGCGCACGCCACCGCTCCTCCCCACCGCAGGGCCAGTCCTCGAGCCGGGATTTGAAGGAGCGCAGAGCTTCAGCCAGCGCAGCAAGACGAATGTCCCGCCACAACGGCCAGTCGTCAGTCGTGAGAACCCGTAAGCGCACCATGCGAGCGAGTCTGCCGGGCTGTCTCAGGAGCGGTCCAACCTCGCTCGTTGTGTGAAGCACGGTGCTGCGGACGACCCAGCCGCTTTGCTCCCCCAATTCAGCCCCGGGCGCAGCGGGCGAGGGCGGCACGGACCCGGTCGAGTCCCTCCTCTCCAGTGACCCCGGTCGGGCATCTGGTCGTCCCGGCGCCAGCGCCAGGCCGAGAACAGCGCCCAGTTGAGGGCGCGACACAGGCGAGTCAGGCGGGGATCGGCCGCCGCATAGTGGGATTCCACTTCCTCCGGCGCATGGGCGAGGTCGAACTCGATGGGACCGCGGCAGCATGTGGCGAGGTCCACGAAGAGCGGGCCTTGCCCGGTGTTGAGGAGGTTGCCCGGGTGGGGCTCGCCGTGCAGCAACTGGTCGCCGGTTCCGTTGCCGCTGATCGTGGCGCTCAGCTCGGCGAGGGCGTCACGGAGGAATGTCCGGTCGCCGTCGGACAGCTCGGGTGACCGCTGCCGGTCGGTCACCTCTCGCAGCGCCGCGGAGACCCGGTCGGTGACATGCGGGGTGTCCAGGTCGACCCGGCGCAGTGTGGCATGGTGCCGCATGAGCACGTCCGCGTAGTCGGCCGGCTCGATCCCGCGTCCGACGGGTTCGTAGTAGGTCCACAGCGAGACGGCGAAGGCATCCCGCACATGAACCCGAGGTTCGACGCGAGGATCGAGCCCGGCCACCGGTGCGCCGGCCTCGGCGAGACGGCGGGCCACCTCCACTTCGAACCTCGTCTCAGCCAGCTGCTGCGAAGGCGCGACCCGGGCGAGAACATCGCAGGGGACCAGACGCAGCGCCACGCGATCCGAGTTGTGCACGACGAAGGCGTCGTCGACCCGAAGACCCAGCTCCGCGACGGTCGCTCGCCCCGCCGCGACTGCTCGGCCGAGTTCCGCCGGCTCCATGGTCTCTCCCGTCGTTGGGTATGTGTACACCCTTGCTGGTGAACTGAGGTCATGACGACACCTCAGGAAGAACTTCTGCCCGGTACGCAGCGGGCACTGCTGCATCGGATTGCCGTCGCTCAGGCGGAGGGGCGGGTACCGTCACTCGTCGCGACGGTGGTGCGCGGCGGTGCGGCCGTGTGGTCGGGGGCGCGTACGGCGGTGGAGGGGGCGGCCGCGGACGAGCATGTGCAGTACCGGATCGGTTCCATCACCAAGACCTTCACCGCCGTGCTGGTGCTGCGGCTGCGGGACGAGGGAGTGCTGGACCTCGGGGATCCCCTGGAGAAGCACCTCCCCGGGACCGGGGTGGGGGAGGCGACCATCGCCCAACTGCTGGCGCACGCCGGTGGACTGGCCGCCGAGACGCCGGGGCCGTGGTGGGAGCGCACCCCGGGATCTCTCCGCCCCGAACTGGCCGATGTGCTGGGCGAGCGGCCGCTGGTGCATCCGGTGGGGCGCCGGTTCCACTACTCGAACCCCGGCTACGCGTTGCTGGGCGCGTTGGTGGAGAAGGTGCGGGGTGCCTCCTGGGAGGAGGTGCTTCGGCGGGAAGTGCTCGAACTCCTGGGCCTGAGTCGCACGAGCGTGCGCCCGATGGCGCCGCATGCGGATGGCTGGGCCGTGCATCCCTGGGCGGATGTGCTGCTGCCGGAGCCGGCCGAGGACCTCGGACGGATGGCGCCCGCCGGACAACTGTGGTCCACTACCGCGGACTTGGCGCGCTTCGCCTCCTTCCTGATGAACGGTGACGAGCGGGTGCTGAGCGCGGAGTCCGTGCGGGAGATGAGGACGCCCGCGGCGGCGGTCGAGGCCGCCGATGTGGCCGGCGGGTACGCGTACTGCCTGGGCATGGAGATCCGGCATCAGGAGGGACGAACCCTCGTCGGCCACTCCGGGTCTCTGCCGGGCTTCCTCGCCGGTCTTGCGATCAGCGTGGAGGACGACGTGGCCGCGGTCGTCCTGGCCAACTGCACATCCGGTCCTGCGGTGTCCGGGGTCGCCGCCGATCTCGTCCGGATCGTGGCCGAGGCGGAGCCGCGCATCCCCGCGCCCTGGAAGCCCCTGCGAGAGGCCGATCCGGCGGTGCTGGAGCTGGTGGGGCAGTGGTACTGGGGCACGCACCCCTTCGCCCTGCGGCTCATCGGCGACGGCCTGATCTCGCTGGGACCGCTGAGCGGCAGCGGCCGCCGCTCACGCTTCCGTTCCAATGGGGACGGCACCTGGACGGGGCTCGAGGGCTACTACGCCGGTGAACTTCTCAAGCCCGTGCGGAGGCCGGACGGATCCGTGAGCCATCTCGACCTCGGGTCGTTCGTGTTCACACGGCTGCCCTATGACGAGACCGCACCGGTGCCGGGAGGTGTCGATCCCGAGGGGTGGCGGGGGATCGGTTAGCCGGCGATCGGAAGAACCCAGGAGTGGGGGCCGGGGGTGTTTCACGTGAAACACCCCCGGCCCATCTCGTCCAGCCTTCCTAGAGCGCGAGCTTGAAGCCCACGTGTGAGGCCACGAAGCCGAGACGCTCGTAGAAGCGGTGGGCGTCCGTGCGGGTGTTGTCGGAGGTCAGCTGGACCAGCCGGCAGCCCTGACGGCGGGACTCCTCGATGGCCCACTCGATGAGCCGGGACCCCAGGCCGCTGCCCCGCTCGTAGGCATGGACGCGGACGCCTTCGATGATCGACCGCGTGGAGCCACGACGGGACAGGCCGGGAATGATCGTGAGCTGCAGGGTGCCGATGACCCGCCCCTCCCGGACGGCGACGACCAGATGCTGGTTGGGATCGGTGCGGAGCCGTTCGAACGCGGTGAGGTAGGGGCCGAGGTCGTCCGGCGACTCGCGCTGGGCGCCCAGGGGGTCGTCGGCGAGCATGCCGACGATGGCGGGGATGTCGTCGGCGGTTGCTGCGCGTATCTCAAGATCTCCCATGCCGCGCAGCGTACGCGCCCCGGCCAGGCCTCAGGCGGGCACCGGTGCCTTGAGGGTTTCGACGGTGCGGACCAGAGGGGCCAGCTCGGGGTTCTTCGCGGCTTCGTCCAGGGCCTGGCGCAGGGCGGCGTCATTGGTCGGCCGGGCCTCCTCCAGCAGCTTCAGACCGGCCTCGGTGACGTTGGTGTAGATGCCGCGCCGGTCCGTGGGGCACAGATAGCGCTCCAGCAGACCCCGGTCCTCGAGCCGGGTGACCAGGCGGGTGGTGGCGCTCTGGCTGAGGACCACCGCGTCGGCGACCTGCTTCATCTGCAGATGGCCGCCCGGGCCGTCGTGCTGCCGGCTCAGCACGTCGAGCAGGGAGTACTCGCGCACGCTCAGCCCGTGCCGGGACTGCAGTGCGCGCTCGATGTGCGCCTCGATCCTCCCGTGCAGCAGGGAGAGGGCGCACCAGCCCTGGGCGAGGGCGGTGAGGGCGGGGTCCGTGGCGGTCATGGGCGTTTCCTCCGTCCAAGGGCGGCTGCATCCCAGGATAGAGCAGGCACGCAATAGTCCGCGCTTGTAAATAAAACGCGTCTGCAACTATTGTCGGGGCGCGTAAAGCGCTCCTGCAATGTTCTGGAAGGTCTCGTCTTATGCCTCTAGCGCTGCTGGCCCTCGCGATCGGGGCCTTCGGGATCGGAACCACCGAGTTCGTGATCATGGGACTGCTGCCCGAGGTCGCACAGGACTTCGGGGTCTCCATCCCCACCGCCGGTTACTCGGTGACCGGATACGCCCTCGGCGTCGTGCTCGGTGCGCCGCTGATGACCGCCCTCGGCACCAGGGTCTCGCGCAAGCGGATGCTGATGCTGCTGATGGGCCTGTTCATCGCCGGCAACCTGCTCTCGGCGCTGGCCCCCGTCTTCGGCGTCATGCTGATCGGACGCGTGGTGGCCTCGCTGGCCCACGGCGCCTTCTTCGGCATCGGTTCGGTCGTCGCGGCGGACCTGGTCGCCCCCGACAAGAAGGCCGGAGCCATCGCCATGATGTTCACCGGCCTCACCGTCGCCAATGTCGTCGGAGTCCCGCTCGGCACCTTCGTCGGCCAGGCGGCCGGCTGGCGCGTCACCTTCGGCATCGTCGCCGCGCTCGGTGTCGTCGGACTCCTCGGCGTCGCCCGGCTCGTCCCCGAGATGCCCAAGCCGGAAGGTGTCCGCCTGCGGCACGAGCTGGCCGCCTTCAAGAACGTCCAGGTCCTGCTCGCCATGGCGATGACCGTCCTGGGGTTCGGCGGTGTCTTCGCGGCCATCACCTACATCGCGCCCATGATGATCCACGTCGCCGGTTTCGCCGACGGCTCGGTGACCTGGCTGCTGGTCCTCTTCGGACTCGGCATGGTGGGCGGCAACCTGATCGGCGGCAAGTACGCCGACCGGGCCCTGATGCCCATGCTGTACGTGTCCCTCGGGGCGCTCGCCGTGGTCCTCGCGCTGTTCACGCTGACCGCGCACGACAAGATCCTCGCGGCCGTCACCATCGCCCTGATCGGTGCGCTGGGCTTCGCCACCGTCCCGCCGCTGCAGAAGCGGGTGCTGGACCAGGCGCACGGCGCGCCCACGCTGGCCTCCGCCGTGAACATCGGCGCCTTCAACCTGGGCAACGCCCTGTCCGCCTGGCTCGGCGGACTGGTGATCGCGGCCGGCCTCGGCTACACCGCGCCCAACTGGGTCGGCGCCGCCCTCGCCGCGGCCGCCCTGGTCCTCGCCTTCCTCTCGGCCGCGCTCGACCGCCGTGCCGCCCGCACCGGCGCCGTGGTCGCCGGCTCCGTCCCCGCCGACCAGCACGGGGCCCTCATCCCCTGACCCGTGGATCCGAGGCCGCGGGATCCCTGGATCCGTGGCCGCGGGCCGGCGCCGCCCCGCAGTCACCGGCTCCCGTCACCACTCGACCCGCTCGATCAGCTCAACCCGTACAACCGGTACCGGTACACCAAGGAGAACCTCCCCATGAGCACCACCACTGCTGTCGCCCCGCTCACCACGGCGGACGCCGAGGCCCTGGTCACCGGCGCTCGCCGGGCCGCCGAGGCGGCCGGAGTCAGCGTCAGCGTCACCGTCCTCGACGCCGGCGGGCATCTGCTCGCCTTCCGGCGGGACGACCGCGCCGTCCTGATCTCCGGCGAGACCAGCACCCGCAAGGCCTACACGGCGCTGCAGCTGAACGCCCCCACCGCCGGCCTCGTCGACGCCGTGCAGCCCGGGGGACCGTTCCACACGCTGCCGACCGCGCTCGACCGGCCGCTGCTGTTCATCGCGGGCGGGCTGCCCGTACGGCGGGACGGCCGTCTGATCGGCGCCATCGGTGTGGGCGGGGGCGCGCCCGAGCAGGACCACGCCTTCGCCGAGGCCGCCATAGCCGCGCTCGGCTGAGCCCCACGACGAACACCACGCACACCGGGCCCGCCCGCTGCGTCGTCGACGCCGGTCCCCGATGGATACGGGGGCCGGCGTCCGCGTGTCGGAAGGCGTGCCGGAGGGCTTCAGCCCGCCGCGACCGTCACGGGCGCGAAACGGCGGCTCCAGTCACCCGGCAGCTCCGTGATCCCGTACGTCATGACCGCGTTGAAGGCGACGGACTCCAGACCGTGCTCCTTCGCCCACTGCAGCAGCTCCTCGTGGCGGACGTCGATGTCGGTGCGCAGCGGCCGGTCGGTGCGGGCGGCGAGGGAGCGGACGAGGGCCTTGGCCGTCGCCGTGTCTCGGGCGATCAGCGGGCCCACGACATGCGTCTCCATGTTGGGCCAGGCGGCCGCGTACCCGATGAGACGGCCGTCCTCCTCGGCGACGCGCAGCTGGTCGGCGAAGGCGGGCAGCCGGGTGAGGATGTGCGTGCGGTCCGCCCCGAACACCTCGTGATCGAGCCGCAGGATCGCGGGCAGATCCTCGGCGGTGGCGGCCCGCGTGACGGCCTCGTCGGCCTCCCCGCCGGGAGTGAGATGCCCGCGCACCATCTCCGCCCGGCCGGTGACCTTGAAGCCGAGCTGCTCGTAGAGGGGGCGCCCGTTCGGCGTGGCATGCAGGGTGAGCGGTGTGGGGCCCGCCTCCTCGATCACCTGGCGCATCAGCCGGCGGCCGACCCCCCGGCGGGCGTGCCGTTCCGCGACGAGCACCATGCCGATGGCGCCCAGTGCGGGACGCTCCCCGGCCCCGTACTCGGTGACCACACAGGCGGCGACCAGCCCGCCACTGGGGTCGTCGATGCCGTAGCCCTTGCCGGCCGAGAGGAGGAGTCCCCACTTGTGCTCCTCCCGTGGCCAGCCGCGGTCCTCGGAGAGGTCGGCGCAGGCGGTGAGATCCTTGAGCGTCAGGCGGCGGACGGGCAGTGAGGCGAGAGAAGGCATCGGCACGCAGGTCAGGCTGTCCGACGCAGGCCGCCGCCGTCCACCTGTTTCTTCCGATGGACAGACCCTTTTGGCCATGCCGTCACCGGCGAAGCGCCGGCAAGGTCAGCCCAGATCGGGTGCGTGCATGGCGCGGACTCCCTCGATGTTGCCGTCCAGATAGTGCCGCAGGGACAACGGGACGAGATGGACGGAGGCGATGCCGACACGGGTGAACGGGACACGGACGATCTCGTACTCGCCGGCCGGCTCGTCGACCTCCGGGCCGTGCCGCAGGGAGGGGTCCATGGACTCCAGGCGGCACACGAAGAAGTGCTGCACCTTCACACCGGTGGCGCCGCCGTCCTCGCCGATGTGCTCCACCGTGTCGACGAAGCAGGGCACCACGTCGGTGATCTTGGCGCCGAGCTCCTCGTACACCTCGCGGTGCAGGGCATGGACGACGGTCGGGTCCGATGGCTCGACCCCGCCGCCGGGGGTGACCCAATAGGGATCGACGCCGGGTTTGGTGCGCTTGATCAGGATGAGGTCGTCACCGTCCAGCAGAACGGCACGGGCGGTGCGCTTGACCACGGGTCGGACGGTCATGGGAGAAATGTGGCCCCGCATGTTCCACGTGAAACATCGCGGGGCGTGACCGGGTGCATGCTTCGGCCGGGACACCGTTTCCACCGTGCCGACCGTTCAGCACCAGTCCTTCGCCGCCCGCTGCAGCCACTCGTGAGCGCGCGCGACATGCGGCATCGCCAGCGTCCCGGTGCGGACCACCAGGAAGTACGTGCGCAGAGGGGGCACCGGCGGCTCGTGCAGCGCGATCACCTCGCCGCGCTCGAGAGCCGCCGCGCACAGATAGCGGGGCAGGACCGCCAGGCCCGCTCCCGCGACGGTGCACGCCAGCACCGCGCGCAGATCCGGGACGACGACGGTGCCGGTGGCGACGGGGCGGGAGTCGAAGACGGAGGCCCAGTAGCGGGAGACGAGCGGCAGCGACTCGTGCACCTCGACGACCGGTACCTCCTCCAGGACGGATCCGCCGGTACGGGGCAGCTTCTCGATGTCGATCCGCTCGGCCCAGCGCGGAGCGGTGACGAGCACATGCTCCTCGTCACAGAGCGCGGTCGCCGAGAGCAGGGCGCCGCGCGGCAGGATCGTGCTGATCGCCAGGTCGTGATGACCGGCGGCCAGCCCCTCCAGCACCTCCTCGGCGGTCCCGAAGGAGGCCCGCAGGGCGAGGCCCTGGCCGTCCTCGCCGGTCAGCTCGGTGAGGGCGGGCAGGGCCCGTTCCGCCGTGAACTCGGGAGGCCCCGCCAGATGCAGCGTCCGCAGGGAGGAGTCCTCCTCGAGCCCGGTCTCGGCGATCTCCACGAGGGCGTCGAGATGCGGGGCGGCCCGGTGCGCGAGTTCGTCGCCGATGGACGTCGGCGTCACGCCGCGGGCCTGGCGTAAGAAGAGAGGGCGTCCGAGCTGCCGCTCCAGCGTCCGAATCTGGGAGGTCACGGCAGGCTGGGAGAGGCCGAGCAGAGCGGCGGCGCGGGTGAAGGAGCCGGCCCTGTGCACGGTCACAAAGGTCCGTAGCAAGGCCAGATCCACGGTGTGCCCTCCCCTTGTCCCAGCTACTGCTCTGGCCCCCGAAGAATGCTCAACTATAAATAAGTCGATAGGTTGCTGTCGCTACTGTGATTGGACACTGACAGCGAGTCAACTAGATGAATGAGTCCAAGGGATCGCCTGCGGACATGAGACGAGGGCGTCCAACGTCGATGTGTGACGAACGACCTG
>NZ_BAAAGU010000017.1:0-100972 GCF_039524635.1 Streptomyces thermocarboxydovorans
GCCGCCGAGGGCGGCGCCCCCCGGCGGCGGCTCCCGCTCTCAGCCCTGATGCCGCGACGGGCGGCGCCAGATGGGCCTGCTGAGCCACGCGGGCCGCAGCGCCGCCGCCCGCGCCCGGACGCCGGCCCACCAGGAGGACACCGCCCAGCTCACCCGTGCCGTGGAGCGCGGGGCGAAGAGCGCGCGCAGGCGGGTGCCCCGGCCGGCCGTGGAGCGCAGCCCGGCGATCACCCGGCGGACGTCCTCCGCGAGTCCCGCCACCGGGCGGGGGTGCGGGGCGTACAGCACCTGCTCCACCGCGTCGGCCACCCGGTGCACCGAGGCCGCGGCGGCCTCGTCGAGACGGCCCAGCCGCACGATCCGGGCGGCCGCCTTGCGCGGGGTGAGCGACTCGTCCGGCAGGATGCCGAAGTCCCACGCCGTGTCGATCAGCTCGTCCCAGACGGCCAGGATGTGCGGCGCCGCGTCCGCGTCCGAGCGGCCGTGCGCACCCAGGCGCACCGCGCGTGTGCGCAGCCGCCACAGCAGCGGCGCCAGGGGCACCGCCAGCGCGGCCAGCCCGGCCAGCGCCCACACCAGCAGCGCGTACCACTTCGGGCCGTCCCCGTCACCGGGCAGCGCGGCCTGCGCCGACTCGCTGGGGCAGCCGCCGTCCAGCTTCCGCTGCTCCACCGGGCAGCTCTCGCTCTGCGAGGGGGCCGCCGAGGGCGCAGATGAGGACTCCTGGGCCGACGGCCGGGCCGGGTCCGGCAGCTGGCGGTCGGAGGTGTCCGGGACCGTGTAGGCGGGGATGGAGCCGCGGGTGGGAGTGGGCTCGAAGCGGGTCCAGCCGACCCCCTCGAAGTACAGCTCCGGCCAGGCGTGCGCGTCGCGCAGCCCCACCGACACGGTGCCGTCGGCCTGCGGGGTGCCCGGCGCGAAGCCCACCGCCACCCGGGCCGGGATGCCCAGGGAGCGGGCCATCGACGCCATGGCGAAGGAGAAGTGCACGCAGAAGCCCTGCTTGTCCCGCAGGAAACGGGCGATCGCCCGCGAGCCGCTGCCGACGTCCACCTGGGTGTCGTACTCGAAGCCGCCGGTCACCGCGAACCAGTCCTGGAGCTTGACCGCCTGGTCGTAGGGGGTCTTCGCGTCCTGGGTGACCTCGCGGGCGGTGCGGGAGACCACCGAGGGCAGCGAGTCCGGCAGCTCGGTGTACTCGCGGCGCAGCGCGGGCGGCGGCGCCGGGGCGTCGGCCAGCTGCTTCGCCGTCGGCCGCACGTCCAGGCCGCGCACCGAGTAGGTCAGGCCCCGGGTGTTCTGGCCGTGGTCGCCGACCAGCGTCATGCCGATCGGCTCGTAGCGCCAGTTGCCCCGGATGTCCACGCCGCTCGGCGGGTACGGCATCGGCAGCCAGTCCTGCCCGTACCACTCGGCGGTCGAGATGGTGGTCGCGAACTCCTTGCGCGTGACGTCAGGCCCGAGGCCCGCCGGGGTCGGGAAGGCGCCGTCGGGCACCGTGGTGATCGACCGCTTCGACGGCTTCCAGGTGGTGCCGTCGAAGTCGTCCAGGGACACGATGCGCAGGTACAGGTCCGAGAGGTTCTCGATCTCGGTGCGCACCGACATCACCTGGCGGTCCTCGTCCACATTCAGCGAGTCGCGCAGCGACACCAGCGGGTTCACCGCGGAGATGGTGCCGCCCCGGCCGGCGCCCGGGCCGACGCCGGCGCCCGCCGGGTCCAGCAGCCCGCCGTTCATCGCGGGCAGGCCGAGCGGCACCACCAGGGCGATGCCCAGCGCCAGCACCCCGATCCGCCGGCCGGTACGCACCGGAGCGGTCGGCCCGGCCGGCTCACCCGGCCCGCGCGCCGTGCCGCTGAAGACCCGCCCCCACGCCGAGAGCCGGTCGCGGCCCTCGGCCAGCAGCAGCATCAGATAGCCGACTGCCGCCAGCAGGAACCACACCCAGTCGCTGCCGCCGTCGGACAGACCGGCCGCCACCGAGTACAGGGCGAGCAGCGGAAGCCCCGCCGGGGCCGCGCTGCGGAAGGTCACCGCGAGGGTGTCCACCAGCAGCCCGATGGTCAGCACCCCGCCGATCAGCATCAGCCGGATGCCGTCGGTCAGCGGCGCCGGTATCGCGTACCGGCTGACGTCCTCGCCGCCCTGCTCCAGCAGCCCGGCGAGGAACCGGAAGGCGTCCGGGCCGGGCAGCACACCGGCGAGGGCCTGCTCCCGGGCGAACACCACGGTCACCAGCAGCAGCGTCACCAGCGCCTGCGCCGCCACCGTCAGCGGGCGCGCCAGCGGCACCCGCCGGGCCGCGGCGCCCACACCCGCCTGCACGGCGAGCAGGAGCGCCGCCTGGATGATCCAGGTGGCGGGCTTGACCAGGGGCAGCAGCGCGCTCGCCGCCAGCAGCGTGGCCAGCCACGCGGCCAGCGTCAGCCGTACCCGCCCGCTCATGAGCGTCCCTCCCCACCGCTCGCCGCGGCCAGCCCCGAACGCTCCTGCTCGGCCTGCCGCCACAGCTCGTTCAGCGACGCGCCCCGCGGTGCCGCCAGGGCCGTCCAGCCCGCCTCGCGCAGCAGCCGCAGCTGATCACCGCCGCGGTCCGGGCCGCCGGGCGCCTGGGCCGCGTCCCGCATCCACGAGGCGCTGTCCAGCAGGAAGGCGAGCGCGCCCCCGCTGCGCTGCCGCATCCGCCCCAGCACCGCGGCCTGCTCCTCGTCGAGATCCCCGAGGAACGCCACCAGCAGCCCCTCGTTCCCGCCGCGCAGCACGTCGTAGGCGCGCGACAGGCCCGCCCCGTCGGAGTGGTCCACGACCGCCAGGGTGTCCATCATCAGCCCGGCCGCGTCCGCGGACTCCTGGTTCGCCCCCGCGAAGCCGTCGGAGCCCTCGCCCGGCACCACCTGGCCGGTGTCGGTCAGCAGCCGTACCGAGAAGCCCCGCTCCAGCATGTGCACCAGCACGGAGGCCGCACCGGAGACCGCCCACTCGAAGGCCGAGTCCGGGCCGGCGCCCTGGTAGGCGACGGCCCGGGTGTCCAGCAGCACGGTGCAGCGGGCCCGCTGCGGCTGCTCCTCGCGGCGCACCATCAGCTCGCCGTAGCGCGCGGTGGAGCGCCAGTGCACCCGGCGCAGGTCGTCGCCGTAGCGGTAGCCGCGCGGGATCACGTCGTCCTCGCCGGCCAGCGCCAGCGCCCGCTGGCGCCCGTCCCCGTAGCCCTTGGCCTCGCCGCTCAGCCGCACCGGCGGCAGCGGCTCCACGCGCGGGATCACGGTGAGGGTGTCGTACGTGGAGAAGGAGCGGGTCAGCTCACACATCCCGAACGGGTCCGAAAGCCGCAGCTGCAGCGGCCCCAGCGGATAGCGGCCGCGCAGGTCCGAGCGGACCCGGTAGGACACCTCGCGCCGCCCGCCGGGCTCCACCCGGTCCAGCACGAAGCGCGGCCGGGGGCCGAGCACATAGGGCACCCGGTCCTGCAGCATCAGCAGCCCGGTGGGCAGCCGGGAGATGTTGTCCATCCGCAGATGCACCCGGGCCTCGCTGCCGGCCGGCACCCGCGCGGGGGAGAGCCGGCGGCTGCCGGCCACCCGGTAGCGGGTGCGGTAGAGCACGACCGCGCACACCAGCGGCAGCACCGCGAGCAGCAGGCCGACCCGCAGCAGATCGCTCTGGCCGAGGACATAGGCGCAGATCGCGGCGGCCACACCGGCGGCCAGGAACGAGCGCCCGCGGGTGGTGAGCCCGGCCAGTGCCGTGCGCAGTCCGCCCCTGTCGCCGTCGGCGCCCTCGGTGTGGACCGCACCCGCGGTGGTCATCACAGCCTCCGCGGCGGCTGCGGGCCGAAGGCTGCGCCCCGGCCGCCCACGCCGAACGCGGTCTGCTGCGGGGCCGCCGCGGGCACCGGGGTGCGCTGCAGGATGTCGTGCACGACCTGCTCGGCGGTACGGCGGTTGAGCTGGGCCTGGGCGGTGGGCAGCAGCCGGTGCGCCAGCACGGCCACGGCGAGCGCCTGCACGTCGTCCGGCAGCGCGTAGTCCCGGCCGCTGAGCGCCGCGGCCGCCTTCGCCGCGCGCAGCAGATGCAGCGTGGCGCGCGGGGAGGCGCCGAGTCTGAGCTCCGGGTGGGTGCGGGTGGCGCCGACCAGGTCCACCGCGTACCGGCGCACCGGCTCGGCCACATGGACGCCGCGCACCGCCTCGATCAGCTTGAGGATCTCGTGCGCGTGCGCCACCGGCTGGAGGTCCTCCAGCGGGGAGACGCCGCCGTGCACGTCCAGCATCTGCAGCTCGGCCTCGGCGCTCGGGTAGCCGACCGAGACACGGGCCATGAAGCGGTCGCGCTGGGCCTCGGGCAGCGGATAGGTGCCCTCCATCTCGACCGGGTTCTGCGTGGCCACCACCATGAACGGGCTGGGCAGCTCGTAGGTCTGGCCGTCGATGGTGACCTGGCGCTCCTCCATGGACTCCAGGAGCGCGGACTGCGTCTTCGGCGAGGCGCGGTTGATCTCGTCGCCGATCACCACCTGCGCGAAGATCGCGCCCGGCTTGAACTCGAAGTCGCGGCGCTGCTGGTCCCAGATGGACACACCGGTGATGTCCGAGGGCAGCAGGTCCGGTGTGAACTGGATGCGCCGCACCGAGCAGTCGATCGACCGCGCCAGTGCCTTCGCCAGCATCGTCTTGCCGACTCCCGGGACATCCTCGATGAGCAGATGCCCCTCGGCGAGCAGTACGGTCAGCGAGAGCCGTACGACCTCGGGCTTGCCCTCGATCACGCCCTCCACCGAACTCCGCACGCGCTCCGCGACGGCGGTCAGATCAGTGAGGCTCGCTCGATCGTCATAGGTCGTCACCCGGCCCTCCTCGGCCTTTCCCCGCGCTCCTTGTCGAGCGGAGGACCCCATGTTTCCCGGGCCGACGCTTGCAGTGCGGACCGGCCCACCCCGAATTCACGTGTGCCCCACGCGAAAAGCTTCGCGTGGCGCCACCCCCGCATTCTTGCTGCCGTTACCGATTCGTGTCACTCGCCTGTGGACAACTGACGGCGATATGTCGGATCTTACGACGTTTGTGAAACCCGGGGGATCGGGCCGCTCCCGGACGGGCGGGCAGGTCAGGCGGGGTCGATCTCGCGCAGCAGACCGGTCTTCACATCGAACACGAACCCGCGCACGTCGTCGGTGTGCAGCAGGAACGGCGAGGTCCGCACCCGCTGCATGGACTGCCGCACGTCCTGGTCGACGTCCCGGAACGCCTCCACCGCCCAGGCGGGACGCTGGCCCACCTCCATCTCCAGCTCGTGCCGGAACTCCTCGGTGAGCGACTCCAGACCGCAGTCGGTGTGATGGATCAGCACCACGCTGCGGGTGCCCAGCGCGCGCTGGCTGATGGTCAGTGAGCGGATCACGTCGTCGGTGACCACACCGCCCGCGTTGCGGATGGTGTGACAGTCGCCGAGCTCCAGACCCAGCGCGGCATGCAGGTCCAGGCGGGCGTCCATGCAGGCCACGATCGCCACCCGCAGCACCGGCCGGGCGTCCATCCCCGGGTCGGTGAAGACGTCGGCGTACTCCCGGTTGGCCTCGATCAGACGATCGGTGACCGCGCGGCCGCCGGGGGATGTGCTCGCGCGGTTCGCAGGAACCGATGCAGAAGTCGTCATACCTCCTGACGGTACTGGTCACCCCTGCGCCCGGCTCGCTGTGAAGTCGGGACAAAGCCGGGACAAAGAGTGTCATCATCTCGCGCTGTGACGGAACCCACACGAGTGGTGTGAGCTCCGTCTTCCGGGTGTTTCCCGCGCCCCGCGGTTGCGTCCCGCCCCGCCCTCCCGGTCCCGCCGTGCGCGGGGCCGCGACGCGCAGGCCGGTTGATTGACCGGGCCCCGCGGTGGACTAAAGTGACGCGAAGCGGGAGGCGAGACTCCCCGCTGCACTGATCTCCCCGGATACCCGGGCCGCGCCCGGAGATCCCCCCGCGTGCGCGGCGCGTACGTACGGCTCGGCCTCCTCCCGCGCCCGGCCTGCCGACGCCCCAGGCGCCGGCAGGCCGCCCCCTTCCGGGACAGGGGCGAGTGGCCCGGCCCTGCGTCGGCGTCGCGCCGGATATGAGAGGGCCCCTTGAGCCAGAGTCGACACGTCCCGGTGATGCTCCAGCGGTGCCTGGACCTGCTGGCGCCCGCCCTGGAGCGGCCCGGAGCGGTCGTCGTCGACTGCACCCTCGGCCTCGGCGGCCACAGCGAGGCGCTGCTCAAACGCTTCCCCGAGGTCCGCCTCGTCGCCCTGGACCGCGACAAGGAGGCCCTGCGCCTGTCCGGCGAACGCCTCGCCCCCTACGGCGAGCGCGCCACCCTGGTGCACGCCGTCTACGACGAGCTGCCCGAGGTGCTCGACCGGCTCGGCGTCCCGCGCGTGCAGGGCGTCCTGTTCGACCTCGGGGTGTCGTCCATGCAGCTCGACGAGGCCGACCGCGGCTTCGCCTACGCCCAGGACGCCCCGCTCGACATGCGCATGGACCAGACGACCGGCATCAGCGCCGCCGAGGTCCTCAACACCTACCCGCCCGGCGAACTCGTCCGCATCCTGCGCGCCTACGGCGAGGAGAAGCAGGCCCGGCGCATCGTGGCCGCGATCGTCCGCGAGCGCGAGAAGGAGCCGTTCACCACCAGCGCCCGCCTGGTCGAGCTCATCCGCGACGCGCTGCCCCAGGCCGCCAAGCGCACCGGCGGCAACCCGGCCAAGCGCACCTTCCAGGCCCTCAGGATCGAGGTCAACGGCGAACTCGCCGTGCTGGAGCGGGCGATCCCGGCCGCCGTGAAGGCGCTCGCCGTGGACGGACGGATCGCCGTGCTGTCGTACCACTCGCTGGAGGACCGGCTGGTCAAGCAGGTGTTCGCGGCGGGCGCCGCCACCACCGCGCCCCCCGGGCTGCCCGTGGTCCCCGAGCGCTACCAGCCCCGGCTCAAGCTGCTCACGCGCGGTGCCGAACTTCCCACCGAGGAGGAGATCGCCGAGAACCGGCGGGCGGCCCCCGCCCGGCTGCGCGCCGCCCAGCGCATCAGGGAGGACGCCGACGACTGAGCGGGGCGGACCCGGCGGAGCTGTGTGACGACTCAGGGAGCGTGAGTGACCAGGAAACCCGAACTGAAGGGGAGGGCGGCCCGTCTCGCGCGGCTCATCCCCTCCGGAGGCGCCCAGGCGGCCCGCACCCCGTTCGTCCTCCTCGTCGTCCTGCTCCTCGGCGGCGGTCTCATCGGGCTCCTGGTGCTGAACTCCGCGCTCAGCGAGGGCGCCTTCGAGCTCGGCGACCTCCAGCGCGAGACCAAGAACCTCACCGACGAGGAACAGTCCCTGCAGCGGGACATCGACGCCTACTCCGCCCCCGACGCCCTCCAGCGCCGCGCCGAGGAACTGGGCATGGTGCCCGGCGGCGACCCCGCCTTCCTCGGCCCCGACGGCAAGGTCAAGGGCGTCCCCGAGCCCGCCCCGGGCGCCCCCGTCCCGATGGTCCTGCCGCCCGAGGCGCTGGCCACGGCGACACCCCCGGCCCTCAAGGCCGGCCCCACCATCCCCGCCCCCGCGACGACCCCCGGCAGGTGACGGAAGTGTCCGACAGGGAAGCGCCGCGCCGCCGCGTACCCGGACCCGCCAGGCCCGTCCGCCCGGGCGAGCGGCGCCCCGGGCCCGGCGCCCGCCCCGCCCGCCGCCCGGGACCGCCCCGCCCGGCCCCGCGCACCATCGGGCTGGGCAGCCCGCGTCCCCGGCTGCGCCTGGTCGGCCTGGCCCTGACCCTCGTCCTGATCGCCTTCGTGATCCGCCTGTTCCAGGTGCAGGCCGTCGACGCCAGTACCTACGCCGCCAAGGCGGCGCAGAACCGCTATGTCGGCCAGGTGCTCGCCGCCGAGCGCGGCGAGATCACCGACCGCAACGGGGTGGCCCTGGCGACCAGCGTGGACGCCTACGACATCACCGCCGACCCCACCATGTTCACCCCGGAGCAGATGAAGACCGGCGACGCTCCGGAGCAGGCCGCCGCCCTGCTCGCCCCGATCCTCGGCCAGAGCGAGGAGAAGCTGGTCGCCAAGCTCCGCCCGGAGAACAAGGGGCTGCGCTACGTCAAACTGGCCGGCCGGCAGACCCCGCAGGTCTGGAAGCAGATCAAGGACCTGAAGTCCGCGCTGGCCAAGAAGGCGGAGAGCGACAAGTCCGCCGTCAACGTGCTCTCCGGCGTCTTCTCCGTGCCCACCACCAAGCGGGTGTACCCCAACAACGAGCTGGCCGCCGGGATACTGGGCTGGGTCAACGCCTCCGGCCGGGGCGGCGGCGGCATCGAGCTCCAGCTGGACAAGAAGCTCACCGGCAAGGACGGCAAGATCCGCTACGCCCAGTCGGGAGGCCGGCTGGTGCCCACCGCCGACTCCACCGAGACCCCGGCGGTGCCCGGCAGCGACGTCGAGCTCACCATCGACCGCGACATCCAGTGGGCCGCGCAGAACGCCATCAGCAAGCAGGTGGCCAAGTCCCGGGCCGACCGCGGCTATGTGATCGTGCAGGACACCCGCACCGGTGAGGTCCTCGCCATGGCCAACGCGCCCGGTTTTGACCCGAACAACCTCTCCGAGGCCGACCCGGACGCGCTCGGCAACGCGGCCCTCCAGGACGCCTACGAGCCCGGCTCCACCGCCAAGGTGCTGTCGATGGCGGCCGTGCTCGAGGAGAACGCCGCCACCCCGCTCACCCATGTCGTGGTGCCCAACCGGCTGCACCGCGGCGACCGCCTCTTCAAGGACGACGTCGACCACCCCACCTGGTACCTGACCCTCAACGGGGTGCTCGCCAAGTCCAGCAACATCGGCACCATCCTGGCCACCGGCCAGCTCGGCAGGACCCAGTCCGCCGCCAACAAGGTGCTCTACGACTACCTGCGCCGCTTCGGCCTCGGCGGCCCCACCGGACTGGGCTTCCCGGGCGAGACCAAGGGCATCCTGGCGCCGCCCGGGCAGTGGTCGACCTCGCAGCAGTACACGATTCCTTTCGGCCAGGGCGTGTCCATCAACGCGATGCAGGCCGCCTCCGTCTACTCGACCATCGCCAACGGCGGCGTGCGCATCGAGCCCACCCTGGTGCGCGGCACCGAGGGACCCGACGGGACCTTCACACCCGCCCCGGAGCCCGAGAAGAGGCGGGTGATCAGCGAGAGGACGGCGAAGACGCTCGCCCGGATGCTGGAGTCGGTGGTGGACGACGAGGAGGGCACCGGCACCAAGGCGCGCATCCCCGGCTACCGGGTCGCGGGCAAGACGGGTACGGCGAACCGCGTGGATCCGGCCACCGGGAAGTACCGCGGATACACCTCCTCCTTCGCCGGCTTCGCGCCCGCCGACAAGCCCCGGGTCACCGTCTACTGCGTCATCCAGAACGCCACCAAGGGCAGCTACTTCGGCGGCCAGATCTGCGGACCGGTGTACAAGCAGGTCATGGAGTTCGCCCTGAAGACCCTGCAGGTCCCCCCGACCGGGGCGAAGCCCGCGAACTACCCGGTCACCTTCAAGCCCTGACCGACGACGCCCCCAGGAACCACCTCGTGACGACGACCTCCCCGCACCCCGGGAACTCCGGCGGCTCCACCCCCTCGCTTCGCCCCGGGGCGGTGACGCCGGGTACGCTCACCGCCGTGCCACACGCTGATCAGTCCCAAACCACCCAGAAGGGCCACCCCGTGACATATCCGGGACCGCCCAGGCCGGAACGGGTATCCCCGACACCCCTCGCGGAGCTCGCCGGCCTGCTGGGTGCCCCCGCACCGGAGCAGACCGCCGAGGTCACGGGCATCACCCACGACTCGCGCGCCGTCCGCCCCGGCGACCTGTACGCCGCCCTGCCGGGCGCCCGCGCGCACGGCGCCGACTTCGTCGCCCAGGCCGCCGGCCTCGGTGCGGCCGCCGTGCTCACCGACCCGTCCGGCGCCGAACGCGCCGCCGCGACCGGCCTGCCCGTGCTGGTGGCCGACGACCCGCGGGGGCGGATGGGCGAGCTGGCCGCCACGATCTACGGCCACCCCGGCCGCGACCTGCTGCAGATCGGCATCACCGGCACCTCCGGCAAGACCACCACCGCCTACCTCGTCGAGGGCGGACTGCGGACCGCCCGCAGCACGGGGCTGATCGGCACCGTCGAGATGCGCATCGGCGACGAGCGGATCAAGTCCGAGCGCACCACCCCCGAGGCCACCGACCTGCAGGCCCTGTTCGCCGTGATGCGCGAACGCGGCACCGAGGCGGTCGCCATGGAGGTCTCCAGCCACGCCCTGGTCCTCGGCCGGGTCGACGGCTGCGTCTTCGACATCGCCGTCTTCACCAACCTCAGCCCGGAGCACATGGAGTTCCACTCCGACATGGAGGACTACTTCCGGGCCAAGGCGCAGCTGTTCACGCCGAAACGCAGCAGGCTCGGCGTGGTCAACATCGACGACGAGTACGGCCGCCGCCTGGTCAAGGAGGCCGGAGTCCCGGTCGTCACCTACTCCGCCGAGGGCCACCCGGACGCCGACTGGCGCGCCGAGGACGTCGAGGTCGGCACGGTGGACTCGGCCTTCACCGTGATCGGCCCCAAGGACGAGCGGATCACCGCCCGCTCGCCGCTGCCGGGCCCCTTCAACGTGGCCAACACCCTGGCCGCGATCGTGGCGCTCGCCGCGGCCGGACTCGACCCGCAGTCCGCCGCCGACGGCGTCGCCGCCGTCCCCGGTGTGCCGGGCCGCCTGGAGCGGGTCGACGTGGGCCAGCCGTATCTCGCGGTCGTCGACTACGCCCACAAGACCGACGCCGTCGAGTCCGTGCTCCGCGCCCTGCGCAAGGTCACCGAGGGCAAGGTGCACGTGGTGCTCGGCTGCGGCGGGGACCGGGACCGGACCAAGCGCGCCCCGATGGGCGCCGCCGCGGCCCGGCTCGCCGACACCGCCGTACTGACATCGGACAACCCCCGCTCCGAGGACCCGCTCGCGATCCTCGCCACCATGCTCCAGGGCGCGGCCTCGGTGCCCGCCCACGAGCGCGGCGAGGTACAGGTCTTCGAGGACCGGGCCGCCGCGATCGCCGCCGCCGTCGCCCGGGCGCAGCCCGGTGACACCGTGCTGGTCGCCGGCAAGGGCCACGAGCAGGGGCAGGACATCGCCGGGGTGGTGCGTCCCTTCGACGACCGCCAGGTGCTTCGCGAAGCAATCCAGAAGACCCAGGGATGAACTTGTGATCGCCCTCTCCCTCGCCGAGATCGCAGAAGTCGTCGGCGGGCAGACGCACGACATACCGGATCCGTCCGTGCAGGTCACCGGGCCGGTCGTCCGGGACTCGCGGGAGGCGGGTCCGGGCAGCCTCTTCGTCGCCTTCGTCGGCGAGCGCGCCGACGGCCACGACTTCGCGGCCCAGGTCGTCGAGGCGGGCGCGGCCGCCGTGCTCGCCTCGCGGCCGGTGGGCGTGCCCGCGATCGTCGTCGACGACGTGCAGTCCGCCCTCGGCGCCCTCGCCCGCCACGTCGTACGGCGCCTCGGCACCACCCTCGTCGCGCTCACCGGCTCGGCCGGAAAGACCAGCACCAAGGACCTCGTCGCCCAGGTGCTCCGGCGCAAGGCGCCGACCGTCTTCACCCCCGGCTCGCTCAACAACGAGATCGGCCTGCCGCTGACCGCGCTCAGCGCCACCGAGGAGACCCGGTACCTCGTCCTGGAGATGGGTGCCCGCGGCCTCGGCCACATCAAGTACCTCGCCGAGCTCACCCCGCCGCGGATCGGCCTGGTCCTCAACGTCGGCTCCGCGCACATCGGCGAGTTCGGCGGGCGCGAGCAGATCGCGCAGGCCAAGGGCGAGCTCGTCGAGGCGCTCCCGTCCGCCGAGGACGGCGGCGCGGCGATCCTCAACGCCGACGACCCCTATGTGCGGGCCATGGCCGCCCGAACGAAGGCGAAGGTGATCTTCTTCGGGGAGTCCGGCGAAGCGGACGTTCGGGCCGAGAACGTGCGACTCACGGACAGCGGACAGCCCTCCTTCAGGCTTCACACACCCTCCGGTGCAAGCGATGTGACCATGCGCCTGTACGGTGAGCATCACGTGTCGAACGCGCTCGCCGCGGCCGCCGTCGCCCACGAGTTGGGCATGTCCGCAGACGAGATCGCCCTCGCGCTCTCCGAGGCGGGCTCCCTCTCCCGCTGGCGGATGGAGGTCACCGAGCGCCCGGACGGCGTGACGGTCGTCAACGACGCCTACAACGCGAACCCCGAGTCCATGCGGGCCGCCCTGCGTGCGCTGGCGGCGATGGGCAAGGGGCGCCGGACGTGGGCGGTGCTCGGCAAGATGGCCGAGCTCGGGGACGAGGCGCTCGCCGAGCACGACGCGGTCGGACGGCTCGCCGTCCGGCTCAACGTCAGCAGGCTCGTCGCGGTCGGCGGCAGGGAAGCCGCCTGGCTGCAACTGGGCGCATACAACGAGGGTTCGTGGGGTGAGGAGTCGGTGCACGTGTCCGACGCACAGGCGGCGGTCGACCTGCTGCGCAGCGAGCTGCGCCCGGGGGACGTCGTACTCGTGAAGGCGTCCCGTTCGGTCGGGCTCGAGAGCGTGGCGCAGGCGCTGCTCGAGACCGGTGCCGAGGGTGAGGTCGCCGCCCGATGATGAAGCAGATCCTGTTCGCAGGAGTCATTGGCCTCTTCCTGACACTGATCGGCACCCCCCTGCTGATCAAGCTCCTGGCCCGCAAGGGCTACGGCCAGTACATCCGCGACGACGGGCCGCGCGAGCACGCCAGCAAGCGCGGTACGCCGACCATGGGCGGCATCGCCTTCATCCTGGCCACGGTCGCCGCCTACTTCCTGTCCAAGGTGATCACCGGCTACACCCCGACCTACTCGGGTCTGCTGGTGCTGGGCCTGATGGTCGGCATGGGCATGGTCGGCTTCCTGGACGACTACATCAAGATCGTCAAGCGGCGTTCGCTGGGCCTGCGGGCCAAGGCGAAGATGGCCGGCCAGCTGATCGTCGGCATCGCCTTCGCCGTGCTCTCCCTGCAGTTCGCGGACGCCCGCGGGCAGACCCCCGCCTCCACGAAGCTGTCGTTCATCACGGACTTCGGCTGGACGATCGGCCCGGTGCTGTTCGTCGTCTGGGCGCTGTTCATGATCCTCGCCATGTCGAACGGCGTGAACCTCACCGACGGTCTGGACGGTCTGGCCACCGGCGCCTCGGTCCTCGTCTTCGGCGCCTACACCTTCATCGGCGTCTGGCAGTTCCAGGAGTCCTGCGCCAACGGCGAGACCCTGACCAACCCGAACGCCTGCTTCGAGGTGCGCGACCCGCTCGACCTCGCCGTGGTCTCCTCCGCCCTGATGGGCGCCTGCCTCGGCTTCCTGTGGTGGAACACCTCGCCCGCCAAGATCTTCATGGGCGACACCGGTTCGCTGGCGCTCGGCGGTGTGCTCGCCGGTCTGGCGATCTGCTCGCGCACCGAGCTGCTGCTCGCCATCCTGGGTGGCCTGTTCGTCCTCATCACCATGTCGGTGGTCATCCAGGTCGGCTCCTTCCGGCTCACCGGGAAGCGGGTCTTCCGGATGGCGCCGCTCCAGCATCACTTCGAACTCAAAGGCTGGTCCGAGGTCCTTGTGGTGGTCCGCTTCTGGATCATCCAGGGCATCTGTGTGATCGTCGGACTGGGCCTCTTCTATGCGGGATGGGCAGCGGAAAAGTGACCTCCTCGGTGACTGGGGACTTCCAGGGCAAGCGCATCACCGTCGCCGGGCTCGGTGTCTCCGGCGTCCCGGCGGCCAAGGTGCTGCACGGCCTCGGCGCGCAGGTCACCGTCGTCAACGACGGCGACGACGACCGCGCCCGCGAACAGGCCGCCGGGCTCGAGGCGCTCGGTGTCACCGTGCGCCTCGGCGACGGCGACAGCCTGCCCGAGGGCACCGAACTGATCGTCACCGCCCCCGGCTGGAAGCCGGACAAGCCGCTCTTCGCGGCGGCCGGGGCGGCCGGGGTCCCCGTCTGGGGCGATGTCGAACTCGCCTGGCGGCTGCGCAAGCCGGACGCCGCCCCCTGGCTCGCGGTCACCGGCACCAACGGCAAGACCACCACCGTCCAGATGCTCGCCGCCATCCTGCAGGCGGCCGGCCTGCGCACCGCGGCCGTCGGCAACATCGGCGTCTCCCTGCTGGACGCGGTGCTGGGCGAGGAGCAGTACGACGTGCTCGCCGTGGAGCTGTCCAGCTACCAGCTCCACTGGGCGCCCTCGCTGCGCGCCCACTCCGCCGCCGTGCTCAACCTCGCCCCCGACCACCTCGACTGGCACGGCTCCATGGAGGCCTACGCCGCCGCCAAGGGCCGCATCTACGAGGGCAACCGGGTCGCCTGCGTCTACAACGTGGCCGACAAGGCCACCGAGGACCTGGTGCGCGAGGCCGACGTGGAGGAGGGCTGCCGCGCCATCGGCTTCACCCTCGGCACCCCCGGCCCCTCCCAACTCGGCGTCGTGGACGACCTGCTGGTCGACCGCGCCTTCGTGGAGAACCGGCACAAGAACGCCCAGGAGCTGGCCCAGGTCTCCGACGTCCGCCCGCCGGCCCCGCACAACATCGCCAACGCGCTGGCCGCCGCGGCGCTCGCCCGCGCCTTCGGTGTGCCCGCCGCGGCCGTGCGCGAGGGGCTGCGGTCCTTCACTCCGGACGCCCACCGGATCGCGCACGTGGCCGACATCGACGGTGTCTCCTACGTGGACGACTCCAAGGCCACCAACACCCATGCCGCGGAAGCCTCGTTGGCGGCATACGAAAAGATCGTATGGATTGCGGGCGGCCTGGCGAAGGGCGCGACCTTCGACGAGCTGGTCGCCAAGTCCGCGAAGCGCCTGCGCGGTGCGGTGCTGATCGGCGCCGACCGTGCCCTGATCCGCGAAGCCCTCGCGCGACACGCCCCGGAAGTACCCGTCGTGGACCTCGAGCGGACCGACACTGGGGCGATGCTCCAGGCTGTCCAGGAGGCGAAGCGGCTCGCACGGCCCGGTGACACGGTCCTGCTGGCCCCGGCCTGCGCCTCGATGGACATGTTCGCCAACTACAACCGGCGCGGTGAGGCGTTCGCACAGGCGGTGCGCGAACTCGGCGCCTGACCCGGACGCCTGCGCCGGGCGACCTTGGGAGGGACGCGTGGGACCGTCGAGGCGCTGTCCGGCCTGCCGAGGAGGCCGGGATGTCCGGTAGCCGTACCTCACGCCCGCCCGTGCAGCGGGCCACCCGCCTGCCGCGCGAGAACCCGGCCCTCGGCCTGGTCACGAGGCTGCGCCGGGCCTGGGACCGGCCGCTGACCGCGTACTACCTGATCCTCGGCGGCAGCGCGCTGATCACCGTGCTCGGCCTGGTGATGGTCTACTCGGCCTCCCAGATCACCGCGCTGCAGATGTCGCTGCCCGGCTCGTACTTCTTCCGCAAGCAGCTGCTGGCCGCCGTGATCGGCTGTGCGCTGCTGCTGGTGGCCTCCCGGATGCCGGTCCGGCTGCACCGGGCGCTCGCCTACCCCATCCTGGCGGGCGCCGTCGGCCTGATGGCGCTGGTGCAGGTGCCGGGGATAGGAGTCGCGGTCAACGGCAACCAGAACTGGATCGCCGTCGGCGGCTCCTTCCAGCTCCAGCCCAGCGAGTTCGGCAAGCTGGCTCTGGTGCTGTGGGGCGCCGATCTGCTCGCCCGCAAACAGGAGCGGCGGCTGCTGACCCAGTGGAAGCACATGCTGGTGCCGCTGGTGCCGGCCGCCTTCATGCTGCTCGGGCTGATCATGCTCGGCGGCGACATGGGCACCGCGATCATCGTCACCGCGATCCTCTTCGGCCTGCTGTGGCTGGCCGGGGCGCCCACCCGGCTGTTCGTCGGGGTGCTCGCCGTCGCCGGTCTGATCGGCGCCGTCCTGATCCGCACCAGCCCCAACCGCATGGCCCGCCTGGCCTGCCTGGGCGCCACCGAACCCCAGTCGGGACCGGTGGACTGCTGGCAGGCCGTGCACGGGATCTACGCCCTCGCCTCCGGCGGAATCTTCGGCTCCGGACTCGGTGCGAGTGTGGAGAAATGGGGCCAACTCCCGGAAGCCCACACCGACTTCATCTTCGCCGTCACCGGTGAGGAACTGGGCCTGGCGGGGACGCTGTCGGTGCTCGCTCTCTTCGCCGCTCTAGGCTATGCGGGTATCCGCGTGGCCGGACGCACGGAGGACCCCTTCGTCAGGTATGCCGCGGGAGGCGTGACCACCTGGATCACGGCCCAGGCCGTGATCAACATCGGTGCGGTGCTCGGTCTGCTGCCGATCGCCGGTGTCCCGCTCCCGCTGTTCTCCTACGGGGGATCCGCCCTGCTGCCGACCATGTTCGCCATCGGGCTGCTGATCGCCTTCGCGCGTGACGAGCCCGCTGCGCGGGCGGCGCTTGCGATGCGGCAACCCCGCTTTGGTAAAAAGCGGAACGGGGGTTCTCGACGGCCCCGGAGATGGAACACGATGCGACGGCGCGCCACGGCGGCGCGTACGTCCGGAGAGCGGTGAATTTCGGTGCATGTCGTACTCGCCGGCGGAGGAACCGCGGGCCACATCGAGCCCGCGCTCGCCCTCGCGGACGCCCTGCGCAGGCAGGATCCGACTGTGGGCATCACGGCCCTGGGCACGGAGCGCGGCCTCGAGACGGAACTCGTACCCCAGCGCGGGTACGAGCTGGCGCTGATCCCCGCCGTGCCGCTGCCACGCAAGCCCACCCCCGAGCTGATCACCGTGCCGGGGCGGCTGCGCGGCACCATCAAGGCCACCGAGCAGATCCTGGAGCGCACCAAGGCGGACGTCGTGGTCGGCTTCGGCGGCTATGTCGCCCTGCCCGGCTACCTCGCCGCCAAGCGGCTCGGCGTCCCGATCGTCGTGCACGAGGCCAACGCCCGCCCGGGCCTGGCCAACAAGATCGGCTCCCGGTACGCGGCCCAGGTCGCCGTCTCCACGCCCGACAGCAAGCTGCGCAACGCGCGCTACGTCGGCATCCCGCTGCGCCGCTCCATCGCCACCCTGGACCGGGCCGCGATGCGCCCCGAGGCGCGCGCCGCCTTCGGTCTGGACCCCAACCTGCCCACGCTGCTGGTCACCGGCGGCTCGCAGGGCGCCCGCCGGCTCAACGAGGTGGTCCAGCAGGTCGCGCCGTGGCTGCAGCAGGCCGGCATCCAGATCCTGCACGCGGTCGGCAAGAAGAACGAACTGCCGCAGGTGCAGCAGATGCCGGGAATGCCCCCTTATGTCCCGGTACATTACCTGGACCGGATGGACCTCGCGTACGCCGCGGCCGACATGATGCTCTGCCGCGCGGGCGCGATGACCGTCGCCGAACTCTCCGCCGTCGGACTGCCGGCCGCCTATGTCCCGCTGCCCATCGGCAACGGCGAGCAGCGGCTCAACGCACAGCCGGTGGTCAAGGCCGGCGGCGGTCTGCTGGTCGACGACGCCGACCTCTCCCCGCAGTGGGTGCAGCAGAACGTCCTGCCCGTGCTGGCCGACCCGCACCGGCTGTACGAGATGTCCCGCGCCGCCGCCGAGTTCGGCCGCCGGGACGCCGACGAGCTGCTGGTCGGCATGGTGTACGAGGCGATCGCCGCCCGTGCGCACCGCTAGGGGTCTATGACGAAGGGCAGGAACGGTGGCCGGACCGACGACCGAGGAGCGGACGCCGCGCGGTGAACGCCGGCAGGAGTCGTCCGGCCCGCCGCCCCTGCTGCGGCGGCACCTCCGTACGATCGTCGTCCTGGCCATCGCCCTCGCCTTCCTGGGCAGCGGCGCCTTCTGGCTGCTGTACGGCTCCGATCTCGTCCGCGCCGAGAAGGTGTCCGTCTCCGGCACCCGGATCCTCACAGCGGAGCAGGTGCGCGAGGCGGCCGACGTGCCGCTGGGGAAGCCGTTGATTTCCGTGGACACCGACGCCGTCGCGTCACGTGTCAGCCGGAAATTGCCCCGAATTGACACGGTGGACGTGGAGCGTTCCTGGCCTCATGGAATCACGCTGAAAGTGACGGAGCGCACTCCGGTTCTGCTGGTGCAAAAAGGCGGAAAGTTCATCGAAGTGGACGATGAGGGCGTCCGATTCGCCACGGTTTCCCGGGCCCCGGAAGGCGTTCCGACTCTGGAATTGGACCTCTCCCGAAGCGGTTCCGCCGCCGCGAGCCTGCGCCGCTTCGGCGAGGCCCGGCTGGTGCGCGAGGCGGTGCGGGTCGCCGGCGCCGTTCCGGGCCCCGTCGCCCGCCTCACCCGCACCGTCAAGGTCCGTTCCTACGACGACATCTCGCTGGAGCTGAAGGACGGCCGCACAATCGCCTGGGGAAGCAGCGAGGCGGGTGCGGCAAAGGGCCGTACGCTCACCGCGCTGATGAAAGCGGCGCCCCGCGCGCGGCACTTCGACGTCAGCGTTCCCACCGCCCCTGCGTCATCAGGGAGTTGACGGGCATCAGCGCAGGCCAGCACCCTGGTTGGGCAGCGCTACGCCTGATCACATAGGGTGAAAAGAAAAACGGGAGGTTCGGCGTGTTCGTTGAACGTGCGCCACTTGTCGACTTACTGTCCTGTTCAGAAGACTCCAGGGAACAGACACACTGGTAACCCTAAACTTCAACGTTAGGGTTCGGGTCGGCGATACGGACCGTCCCATTCGGCATCAGTCGTCGCACCGCGGCAAGGCCGCGAGGCGGCGACACGTAACTCGAGGCGAGAGGCCTTCGACGTGGCAGCACCGCAGAACTACCTCGCAGTCATCAAAGTCATCGGTGTCGGCGGCGGTGGTGTCAATGCCATCAACCGGATGATCGAGGTCGGTCTCAAGGGCGTCGAGTTCATCGCCATCAACACCGACGCGCAAGCTCTGTTGATGAGCGACGCCGACGTCAAGCTCGACGTCGGCCGTGAACTCACCCGCGGACTCGGCGCCGGAGCCAACCCGGCCGTGGGCCGCAAGGCCGCCGAGGACCACCGAGAGGAGATCGAGGAGGTCCTCAAGGGGGCCGACATGGTCTTCGTGACAGCCGGTGAAGGCGGCGGCACCGGCACCGGCGGCGCGCCCGTCGTGGCCAACATCGCCCGCTCGCTCGGTGCCCTCACCATCGGTGTGGTCACGCGCCCGTTCACCTTCGAGGGGCGGCGCCGCGCCAACCAGGCCGAGGACGGCATCGCCGAGCTCCGTGAAGAGGTCGACACCCTCATCGTCATCCCCAACGACCGGCTGCTGTCCATCTCGGACCGCCAGGTCTCCGTCCTCGACGCCTTCAAGTCGGCGGACCAGGTCCTGCTCTCCGGTGTCCAGGGCATCACCGACCTGATCACCACGCCCGGCCTGATCAACCTCGACTTCGCCGACGTCAAGTCGGTCATGTCCGAGGCGGGTTCGGCCCTGATGGGCATCGGCTCGGCCCGCGGCGACGACCGCGCGGTGGCCGCCGCCGAGATGGCGATCTCCTCGCCGCTGCTTGAGGCCTCCATCGACGGTGCCCGCGGGGTCCTGCTGTCCATCTCCGGCGGCTCCGACCTCGGTCTGTTCGAGATCAACGAGGCCGCCCAGCTGGTCAGCGAGGCAGCCCACCCCGAGGCCAACATCATCTTCGGCGCGGTCATCGACGACGCCCTAGGCGACGAGGTCCGGGTGACCGTGATCGCCGCCGGCTTCGACGGCGGCCAGCCGCCCTCCCGCCGCGAGAACGTGGTCGGATCGGCCTCCGCCAAGCGCGAGGAGCCGGCCCCGTCGCGGCCCTCCGAGAGCCGTCCGTCCTTCGGCTCGCTCGGCAGCGTCACGCCGAAGGAGGAGACCGAGCCGGTCACCCCGGAGCCCGTGGCGGACCTGCCGGCGCCCCAGCCGCCGGTCCCGCCGTCGCGGACCTACACGGACAGCGCGGCCGAGGAACTGGACGTACCGGACTTCCTGAAGTGATAGGACAGCGCGGACACGTGAGCGGCGCGCACTTCGCCTTCACCGACCGGTGGGGCGGGGTGAGCGCCGCTCCGTATGAGGAGCTCAATCTCGGCGGCGCGGTCGGCGACGCCCCCGATGCCGTCCGCACCAACCGCGAACTGGCCGCGAAGTCTCTCGGTGTGGACCCGGCCCGGGTGGTGTGGATGAACCAGGTGCACGGCGCCGCCGTCACCGTCGTCGACGAACCCTGGGGAGACAAGCCGGTCCCCGAGACCGACGCGGTGGTCACCACCCGGCGGGGGCTCGCGCTCGCCGTCCTCACCGCCGACTGCGTGCCGGTGCTGCTCGCCGACCCGGTGGCCGGTGTGATCGCCGCGGCCCACGCCGGACGGCCCGGACTGGTCGCCGGGGTGGTCCCCGCCGCCGTGCGCGCCATGACCGGCCTCGGCGCCGACCCCGCCCGCATCGTCGCCCGCACCGGACCCGCGGTGTGCGGCCGGTGCTACGAGGTGCCGGAGGCGATGCGCGCCGAGGTGGCCGCCGTGGAGCCGGCGGCGCACGCCGAGACGAGCTGGGGCACGCCCGCGGTCGACGTGAGCGCCGGAGTGCACACCCAGCTGGAACGGCTCGGGGTGCGCGACCGGGAGCAGTCGCCGGTGTGCACGCTGGAGTCGGACGATCACTTCTCGTACCGCCGCGACCGCACCACCGGTCGGCTCGCGGGCTATGTGTGGCTGGACTGATAGGGCATGACGGACCGTAAGGACGAACTCGCCGCGAATCTGGCGAGAGTGGAGGAACGGATCGCCGCGGCCTGCGCCGCGGCCGGACGTGCGCGCGACGAGGTCACCCTCATCGTGGTCACCAAGACGTTCCCGGCGAGCGATGTGCGGATCCTGTCGGAGCTCGGCGTGCGGCACGTCGCCGAGAACCGTGACCAGGAAGCCGCGCCCAAGGCGGCGGCATGTTCGGATCTGCCGCTTTCCTGGCACTTCGTCGGTCAGCTTCAGACCAACAAGGTGCGTTCCGTGGTCGGTTACGCCGATGTCGTGCACTCCGTCGACCGCGCCAAGCTGGTCAACGTGCTGTCCAAGGAGGCCGTGCGGGCCGGGCGCGAGGTGGGCTGCCTGATCCAGGTCGCCCTCGACGCCGGGGCGAGCGGCCGGGGCGAGCGCGGTGGCGTGGCGCCCGAGGGGATCGCGGAGTTGGCGGACCTGGTGGCGCGCTCCGAGGGGCTGCGGCTGGACGGTCTGATGACCGTGGCGCCGCTCACCGGGGAGTACGCGGGACGCGAACGGGCGGCGTTCGAGCGGTTGATGGATTTGTCGACCGACCTGCGCAGGAACCATCCGGCTGCGAACATGGTCTCTGCGGGGATGAGTGCGGACCTCGAAGAGGCCGTTGCCGCCGGGGCGACACATGTGCGCGTCGGCAGTGCGGTACTCGGAGTCCGCCCCAGGCTCGGGTAACGTCGCCAAGAAGTCGGACCACAGCAGAAAATATGGTCATTGCCGCCGAAAGGCGGACATGAAGACCACGTGGATCGCGGGCACTTGGCGGTCGTCAGCGAATCCACCACAGAGCGGAGGACTCAGAGAATGGCCGGCGCGATGCGCAAGATGGCGGTCTACCTCGGCCTCGTGGAGGACGATGGGTACGACGGCCGCGGATTCGACCCAGACGACGACTTCGAACCGGAACTCGACCCGGAGCCCGAGCGGGACCACCGGCGGCACGAGCAGTCCCGCGGGTCGCACAGTGCTCACAGCGCACATGGTGCACACCAGTCCCAAAGGGACAAAGAGGCACGAATCACACAGCCGCCCGCACCCCGCGAACCGGTCGCCCGTTCCACCTCGCTTCCCGCGGAATCAGCCCGCCCGGCGCGCATCGCGCCCGTGGCGTCCATCACACAAGAACGCGCAAGTCTGGAGAAGAACGCACCGGTGATCATGCCCAAGGTGGTGTCCGAACGAGAGCCCTACCGGATCACCACACTCCATCCGCGGACCTACAACGAGGCCCGTACCATCGGGGAACACTTCCGTGAAGGCACCCCGGTGATCATGAATCTCACTGAGATGGATGACACAGACGCGAAGCGACTTGTCGACTTTGCGGCCGGTTTGGTGTTTGGTCTTCACGGCAGCATCGAGCGGGTGACGCAGAAGGTGTTCCTGTTGTCGCCTGCTAACGTCGATGTCACGGCGGAGGACAAGGCCCGCATCGCAGAGGGCGGGTTCTTCAACCAGAGCTAGAAGACCAAGACCAGACCGAGCAGGGCACAGGGGAGAGGGAAAGACAGGCCATGAGCGTGTTCGCGCAGGTGATCTACATCGCGCTGATGGTGTTCCTCATCGTGCTCATCTTCCGTCTGGTCATGGACTACGTCTTCCAGTTCGCCCGCTCGTGGCAACCCGGCAAGGCGATGGTGGTCGTCCTGGAGGCCACCTACACTGTCACCGATCCACCGCTGAAGCTTCTGCGGCGGTTCATCCCGCCGCTGCGTCTCGGGGGCGTGGCGCTCGACCTGTCCTTCTTCGTACTAATGATCATCGTCTACATCCTGATCTCGATCGTGGGCAATCTCGCGAGGTGACTGTGGACGATACGGTCTTGCCGACTGCCGAATGACTACGTTGAGGTGAAGAGATGCCGTTGACCCCCGAGGACGTGCGGAACAAGCAGTTCACGACCGTCCGCCTCCGAGAAGGCTATGACGAGGACGAGGTCGATGCCTTCCTCGACGAGGTCGAAGCCGAACTGACGCGCCTGCTCCGCGAGAACGAGGACCTGCGCGCCAAGCTGGCCGCAGCCACCCGCGCCGCTGCCCAGAATCAGCAGAACATGCGCAAGCCCCCGGAGCAGCAGGACCAGCAGGGCCCGCCGCAGGGCATGCCCCAGCAGGGCATGCGAGGTCCGGGCGCTCCGGTGCCCGCCGGGATATCGGGCCCGCCGCAGCAGCAGATGGGCGGCCCCATGGGCGGCCCGCCCCAGCTGCCGAGCGGTGCTCCCCAGCTGCCCGCCGGCCCCGGCGGACAGGGCGGCCCGCAGGGCCCCGGCCCGATGGGTCAGGGCGGTCCCGGGCCGATGGGCCAGGGCGGCCCGATGCAGGGGCAGATGGGCCCCGGTGGCCCGATGGGCGGCCCCATGGGCGGCCCCGGTCTTCCCGGTCAGGGCGGCCCCGGCGGCGACAGCGCCGCGCGCGTGCTGTCGCTGGCCCAGCAGACCGCCGACCAGGCGATCGCGGAGGCCCGTGCCGAGGCCAACAAGATCGTGGGCGAGGCGCGTTCGCGCGCCGAGGGCCTGGAGCGGGACGCCCGCGCCAAGGCCGACGCCCTGGAGCGGGACGCGCAGGAGAAGCACCGCGTCGCGATGGGCTCCCTGGAGTCCGCCCGCGCCACGCTGGAGCGCAAGGTCGAGGACCTGCGCGGCTTCGAGCGCGAGTACCGCACGCGTCTGAAGTCCTACCTGGAGTCGCAGCTGCGCCAGCTGGAGACCCAGGCGGACGACTCGCTGGCCCCGCCGCGCCAGTCGTCGCCGTCGGCCCCGTCGCTGCCGCCGTCCCCGGCGCCGTCGATGGCGTCCGCCGGTGCCGGTGGCCCGTCCTACGGCGGCAACCAGACGATGGGCGGCGGCTCGCCGAGCCAGTCCGGCCCGTCCTACGGCGGCCAGCAGCAGATGCAGCCGGCGATGACCCAGCCCATGGCGCCGGTGCGTCCGCAGGGTCCGTCGCCGATGGGGCAGGCGCCCTCGCCCATGCGCGGGTTCCTCATCGACGAGGACGACAACTGAAGGTCAACTGAAGACGGTCCGAGGCCAAGGCCTCGGTGGTCATGAGTACGGCGTAGCAGTCGGCAGATCAAGGGGCGGGGCCCCGGGTGAACTCCCGGGGCCCCGCCCTTCTGCTGCGCGCGCCCGGGGAGCGCCTCGTGCGTGCCCGGCTTGCCCGGGCCGCCGGATGACATGTCCTTTCGAAGAACGCGGACCTGTCCGACGGACACAACGCCGAAGGCCCGGACCCACCAAGATTTTTGGCGGGCCCGGGCCTTCCGGGACCTCGGGGCCTTGGGGCCTCACGCCTTGCGCAGGCGGAAGGTGAGGGTCAGGGCGTCGTCGGTGAAGGGGCGGCCGTAGGAGTCGTCCGCCTCACCGCGGGCGAAGTCCGTCGCCAGGACCTCCTCGGCGATCAGCCCGGCGTGCTCCGTCAGCGCGGCGACCGTCGCCTCGTCCGTCGCGTCCCAGCGCAGGGCGATGCGGTCCGCCACGTCGAGGCCGCTGTTCTTGCGGGCCTCCTGGATCAGGCGGATCGCGTCCCGGGCCAGTCCGGCGCGGCGCAGCTCCTCGGTGATCTCCAGGTCCAGGGCGACCGTCGCGCCGGAGTCGGAGGCCACCGACCAGCCCTCGCGCGGGGTCTCCGTGATGATCACCTCGTCCGGGGCGAGGCTGATGGTCTCACCGTCGACCTCCACCGAGGCGGTGCCCTCGCGCAGCGCCTGGGACAGCGCGGCCGCGTCGGCGCCGGCGATGGCCTTGGCCACGTCCTGGACCCGCTTGCCGAAGCGCTTGCCCAGCGCGCGGAAGTTGGCCTTGGCGGTGGTGTCGACCAGCGAGCCGCCCACCTCGGACAGCGACGCCAGGGACTCGACGTTCAGCTCCTCGGCGATCTGCGCGCGCAGCTCCGGGTGCAGGGCGTCGAATCCGGCGGCCGCGATCAGCGCCCGCTTCAGCGGCTGGCGCGTCTTGACGCCCGACTCCGCGCGCGTGGCCCGGCCCAGCTCCACCAGGCGCCGCACCAGCACCATCTGCCGCGACAGCTCCGGGTCGATCGCCTCGCGGTCCACCTCCGGCCAGGAGGACAGGTGCACCGACTCCGGGGCGCCCGGGGTGACCGGGACGATCAGGTCCTGCCACACCCGCTCGGTGATGAACGGGGTGATCGGCGCCATCAGCTTGGTGACCGTCTCCAGCACCTCGTGCAGGGTGCGCAGCGCGGCCTTGTCGCCCTGCCAGAAGCGGCGGCGCGAGCGGCGGACGTACCAGTTGGACAGGTCGTCGACGAACGCGGACAGCAGCTTCCCGGCCCGCTGGGTGTCGTAGCCGTCCAGCGCCTGGGTGACCTGGTCGGTCAGCGCGTGCAGCTCGGACAGCAGCCAGCGGTCCAGCAGCGGGCGCCCGTCCGGGGCCGGGTCGGCCCCGGACGGGGCCCAGCCGGAGGTGCGGGCGTACAGGGCCTGGAAGGCGACCGTGTTCCAGTAGGTCAGCAGCGTCTTGCGCACGACCTCCTGGATGGTGCCGTGGCCCACCCGGCGGGCCGCCCAGGGGGAGCCGCCGGCCGCCATGAACCAGCGCACCGCGTCCGCGCCGTGCTGATCCATCAGCGGGATCGGCTGCAGGATGTTGCCCAGGTGCTTGGACATCTTGCGGCCGTCCTCGGCGAGGATGTGGCCGAGGCAGACGACGTTCTCGTAGGAGGACTTGTCGAAGACCAGCGTGCCGACCGCCATCAGCGTGTAGAACCAGCCGCGGGTCTGGTCGATCGCCTCGCAGATGAACTGCGCCGGGTAGCGGGCCTCGAACAGCTCCTTGTTCTTGTACGGGTAGCCCCACTGCGCGAACGGCATCGAGCCCGAGTCGTACCAGGCGTCGATCACCTCCGGCACGCGCGTGGCCGTCTTGCCGCAGCCGTCCTGCGGGCAGGCGAAGGTGACCTCGTCGATGAACGGGCGGTGCGGGTCCAGGCCGGACTGGTCGGTGCCGGTCAGCTCGGTGAGCTCGGCGCGGGAGCCGACGCAGGTGAGGTGGCCCTCCTCGCAGCGCCAGATCGGCAGCGGGGTGCCCCAGTAGCGGTTGCGGGACAGCGCCCAGTCGATGTTGTTGTTCAGCCAGTCACCGTAGCGGCCGTGCTTGACCGTCTCCGGGAACCAGTTGGTCTTCTCGTTCTCCTCCAGCAGCCGGTCCTTGATCGCCGTGGTGCGGATGTACCAGGACGGCTGCGCGTAGTAGAGCAGCGCGGTGTGGCAGCGCCAGCAGTGCGGATAGCTGTGCTCGTACGGGATGTGCCGGAAGAGCAGGCCGCGCTCGTCGAGGTCGGCGGTGAGCTTCTCGTCGGCCTTCTTGAAGAAGACCCCGCCGACCAGCGGCACGTCCTCGGCGAAGGTGCCGTCGGGGCGGACCGGGTTGACCACCGGCAGGCCGTAGGCGCGGCACACCTTGAGGTCGTCCTCACCGAAGGCGGGGGACTGGTGGACCAGACCCGTACCGTCCTCGGTGGTGACGTACTCGGCGTTGACCACGAAGTGGGCCGGCTCGGGGAACTCCACCAGTTCGAAGGGTCGCCGGTAGGTCCAGCGCTCCATCTCGGCGCCGGTGAAGGTCTGGCCGGTGCTCTCCCAGCCCTCGCCGAGGGCCTTCTCCAGCAGCGGCTCGGCGACGACGAGCTTGTCCTCGCCGTCGGTGGCCACCACGTAGGTAACCTCGGGGTGGGCGGCGACGGCCGTGTTGGAGACCAGGGTCCACGGGGTCGTCGTCCACACCAGCAGCGCGGCCTCGCCGGCCAGCGGGCCGGAGGTCAGCGGGAAGCGGACGTAGACGGACGGGTCGACGACCGTCTCGTAGCCCTGGGCCAGCTCGTGGTCGGACAGGCCGGTGCCGCATCGGGGGCACCAGGGCGCCACCCGGTGGTCCTGGACCAGCAGGCCCTTGTTGAAGATCTCCTTCAGCGACCACCAGACCGACTCGATGTACTCGGGCTCCATGGTCACGTACGCGTCGTCGAGGTCGACCCAGTAGCCCATGCGGGTCGTCAGCTCGGCGAAGGCGTCGGTGTGGCGCAGCACGGACTCGCGGCACTTGGCGTTGAACTCGGCGATGCCGTACGCCTCGATGTCCTTCTTGCCGGAGAAGCCCAGCTCCTTCTCCACCGCCAGCTCCACGGGCAGGCCGTGGCAGTCCCAGCCGGCCTTGCGGGCCACGTGGTAACCGCGCATGGTGCGGAAGCGGGGGAAGACGTCCTTGAAGACGCGGGCCTCGATGTGGTGGGCGCCGGGCATGCCGTTGGCGGTGGGCGGGCCCTCGTAGAACACCCACTCCGGGCGGCCCTCGGACTGCTCCAGGCTCTTGGCGAAGATCTTCTGCTCACGCCAGAACTCGAGCACCGCGTGCTCAAGGGCGGGCAGGTCGACCTGGGCGGGTACCTGGCGGTACGTCGGCGATGTCATCAGCGCGCTTCCTCCGGCGGACTTGCTGCCTTCCGTCCGGAGGGACGAGAGCCGTGTTGCCCTTACGCCGGTTTCGGCGTGCTCCCGCGGTACCACCCTCCTTGACCCCCCGGTGCCTCGTGTGCGCCGAAGAGCCCCCTCATTGGGATCGCGAAGCCGGTTCTACTCGCCGCGGCCCCTGCCGGGCGTCCGCGGTTTTCTTCCGGCGGCTCCGGGGTGATCTTCACGTCGCGCTCGCCCCCGGGCTCACACCGTCCCCGGGTCGCTCTGGGCTGCGTACGCCGCTACTCGTCCCCATCATCGCTTTTCGCTCCGCCCAGTGTACGGCGCGCCGGGGACCGGAGCCGACCGGTTTACGGCTCGGCATGCCCCGAATGGGGCGGTGGCGCCCATCGAGTGCAGCGACCTGCGGCTCGGCGGCATACCCGGCGGGGAGCTGGGCACAACGGATGCAGGTCCGCCGCGCGGCGTCCGCGAGGCGAGGGAATCGGGCGGTGTGCCCCGTTGCCGCGGGACTCGAGTCGATTTATCGTCCCAGCACGATTCGCGCACAAGATCACCATATGTGAAGGGGTCGCGGCCATGGTGGCGAAGAAGACCGCCGACCAGCAGTCGGCGTCCGGCAGGCCCGGACCCGCGCGGGGCGGTGGGGCCAAGGGGGCGGGCGGGAGGACGGGCACACGTGGTGCCTCGCCGCGCCGCTCCTCGCCCGAGGACGCGGCGACGCTGACGCTGGCGGAACGGCCCGCGCGGCACACGCCCACCGACGGGGAGCCGACGACGGGGAAGAACGCGTCGGGGAAGAGCCCTACGAGGAGCTCTACGAAGAGTTCTACGAGGAAGACCACCGCGGGGAAGCACGCAACGGGAACGAGCGCCACGGGGAAGAACGCGACGGCGAGGAAGACGGCAGCGGCGTCGGCAGCCGCAGGCGGGAAGCAGGGCGCCCGCACCGAGACGGCTCCTGCGAAGAAGGCCGCGGCGAAGAAGACCCCTGCCAAGAAGGCAGCCGTGAAGAAGACGGCGGCGGGGAAGAAGGCTGCGGCCAAGGAGGCCGCGTCCAGTGCGGCGAGCGTGGCTGAGGAGGCGGCTTCGGGTGAGAAGCCGCAGGCCGCGGGCAAGCGGGCCGGGGCGAGGACGGCGGCTTCGGCCAAGACGGCGGCGGCCGGGAAGAGGGCGGCGGCCAAGGAGGCCGCGTCCAGTGCGGCGAGCGTGGCTGAGGAGGCGGCTTCGGGTGAGAAGCCGCAGGCCGCGGGCAAGCGGGCCGGGGCGAGGACGGCGGCTTCGGCCAAGACGGCGGCGGCCGGGAAGAAGGCGGCGGCGAGGAAGACGGCCGCGGCCGGCAGGAAGGCCGCGGATGAGGACGTGGCGGCGCGCGGGCGGGACGCCAATGGGGAGGCGGCGCCGGGTGCCGAGCCGGAGGCTGCCGGGCCGGCCGCCGAGAAGGTTGCGGCCAGGAAGCCGGCCGCGAGGAAGTCGGCGGCGGCTGGGAAGAAGGCTGCGGCCGAGGAGGCCGTGCCGAGCGAGGCGAGCGTGGCTGAGGAGGCGGCCTCGGGCGGGGAGCCGCGGGCTGCGGGCAAGCGGGCCGGGGTGAAGGCGGCGGTCTCGGCCAGGAAGGCGGCCGCGAAGAAGACGGCCGCGAAGAAGACGGCGGCGAGGAAGACGGCCGCGGCGGGCAGGAAGGCTGCGGCCACGGAGGCGCCTGGTGCGGCGAGCGCGGCTGGGGAGGCCGCCTCGGGTGAGGTGCCCGAGGCTGCCGAGCCGGTGGCTGAGAAGGCCGTGGGCAAGAAGGCGGCGTCGGCCAAGAAGGCGGCGTCGGCCAAGAAGGCGGCGTCGGCCAAGAAGGCGGCGTCGGCCAAGAAGGCGGCTGCGAAGAAGGCCGCGGCGAAGAAGACCCCCGCCAAGAAGGCGGCCGCGGCGAAGAAGGCCCCCGCCAAGAAGACCGCCGCGGCGAAGAAGGCTCCCGCCAAGAAGACGGCAGCCAAGAAGACGGCCGCGGCCAAGAAGGGTGCGGAGAAGGAGGCCGCGGTGGCCGGTGGGAAGGCTGACGTCGGTGGGGTGAAGGGCACCGGGGAGACCGGGGGAACACAGGACATGGCCGGGCGTGGCACGGCCACTGGCGCGGGCGCGGACGAGACCGCACCGCAGACGGGAGCGACGACGGTGGGTGCGAAGAAGACTCCTGGCACGGCCACGGCGGCGAAGACGACCGCCCTACCCAAGGCACGGCTCGCCGCGGCGGAGCCCGGCGAGCTCGCGGTGCGCCCGGGCGAGGACCCCTGGACGCCGGAGGAGGTCGAGGAGGCCCGGGCCGAGCTGATGGCCGAGGTGCTGCGGCTGCGCGAGGAGATCAGCTCGGCCGAGCAGTCGCTGGCCGGCCTCATGCGGGACTCCGGCGACGGCGCGGGCGACGACCAGGCCGACACCGGCACCAAGAACATCACCCGCGAGCACGAGCTGGCGCTCACCGCCAACGCACGCGAGATGCTCACCCAGTCCGAGCGCGCCCTGCAGCGCCTGGACGCCGGCACCTACGGACTGTGCGAGAACTGCGGGAACCCCATCGGCAAGGCCCGCATGCAGGCCTTCCCCAGGGCCACCCTGTGCGTGGAGTGCAAGCAGAAGCAGGAGCGCCGATACTGACCAGCCGGCGTGACGTACCCTCGTCCTCAGTCAAGGACCTAGGGCTGAGGGACTCACGTGGCAGAGGCGGAGCGCATCATCGGTACGCCGGACACCCCGGACGCGGACCGGGACGGGCAGGAGCGGGCGGCCGATGCCCACGAGACCGATGCCCACGAGACCGACGCCCGCGGGGCCGACGCGCACGGCGCGACGGCTTCGGCCGGTGAGTCCGGTGCCGGGGAGACGGCGGAGCAGGACGGGCGCCCCCGCGGCAAGCGGCGGATCGCCGTGCTGTTCGCCGTCGCCGCCTTCGCCTACGCCCTCGACCTGATCAGCAAGATGATCGTGGTCGCCAAGCTGGAGCACCACGAGCCCATCGAGATCATCGGGGACTGGCTGCGCTTCGAGGCGATCCGCAACGCCGGCGCCGCCTTCGGCTTCGGCGAGGCCTTCACCGTGATCTTCACGGTGATCGCGGCCACGGTGATCGTGGTGATCGTCCGGCTCGCCCGCAAGCTGTACAGCCTGCCCTGGGCGATCGCCCTCGGACTCCTCCTCGGCGGCGCCCTCGGCAACCTCACCGACCGGATCTTCCGTTCGCCGGGCGTCTTCAAGGGCGCGGTGGTCGACTTCATCGCGCCCAAGCACTTCGCGGTGTTCAACCTGGCGGACTCGGCGATCGTGTGCGGCGGCATCCTGATCGTCCTGCTGTCCTTCCGCGGCCTCGACCCCGACGGCACCGTCCACAAGGACTGAGGCCACAAAGGCCCCGATCGCGGAGGCCCGGATCATGGCGGCCCGGATCACGGCGGCCCGGATCACGGCGGCCCGGATCATGGAGGCCCGGATCCCAGAGGCCCGGACTGCAGAGGCCCGGACCGCAAGGAAGGGCCGCATACCGGCCTTCGCCCGGGCTCTCGTACGGGAGTGCCCCGGCCGTCCGGCATACTCGACGGGTGAGCACGATTCCCGAGATCCGTACCCTGCCCGTGCCCGACGGCCTGGAGGGCGAGCGTGTCGACGCCGCCATCTCCCGCATGTTCGGCTTCTCCCGCACCAAGGCGGCCGAGCTGGCCGCGGCGGGGAAGGTCACGGTCGACGGATCGGTGGTCGGCAAGTCCGAGCGGGTCAGCGGCGGTGCCTGGCTCGAGGTGGAGATGCCCGCCCCGCCCGCGCCGGTGCGGGTGGTCGCCGAGCCGGTCGAGGGCATGGAGATCGTGCACGACGACGAGCACGTGGTGGTGATCGTCAAGCCCGTCGGGGTCGCCGCGCACCCCTCGCCCGGCTGGACCGGCCCGACCGTGATCGGCGGTCTCGCCGCCGCCGGGTTCCGCATCTCGACCTCCGGCGCCGCCGAGCGCCAGGGCATCGTGCACCGCCTCGACGTCGGCACCTCCGGCCTGATGGTGGTCGCCAAGTCGGAGCGGGCGTACACCTCGCTGAAGCGCCAGTTCAAGGAGCGCACGGTCGACAAGCGCTACCACACGCTGGTCCAGGGCCACCCCGACCCGACCAGCGGCACCATCGACGCCCCCATCGGCCGGCACCCGAACCACGACTACAAGTGGGCGGTCACCGCCGACGGCAAGCCGTCCGTCACCCACTACGACCTGATCGAGGCCTTCCGCGCCGCCTCCCTGCTGGACGTCAAGCTGGAGACCGGCCGCACCCACCAGATCCGCGTTCACATGGCCGCCCACCGGCACCCCTGCGTCGGCGACCTGACCTACGGCGCGGACCCCACGCTCGCCAAGCGGTTGCGCCTGACCCGCCAGTGGCTGCACGCGGTTCGGCTCGGCTTCGAGCACCCCGGCGACGGCCAGTGGGTCGAGTTCTCCTGCGACTACCCCGAGGACCTGCAGCGGGCCCTGGACCAGGTCCGCGAGGAGACCTGGGCATGACCGTCTCCTACGTCGTCCGCGAGGCCAGGGACAGCGCCGACCGCGAGGCGTGCTTCGCGGTGCGCAAGGAGGTCTTCGTCGCCGAGCAGGGCGTTCCCGAGGACATCGAGTACGACGCCTACGACGCCGGGGCCGTGCATGTGCTCGCCGTCCGGGAGGACGGCACCCCGCTCGGCACCGGCCGGCTGCTGCACGGCGAGGCCGCCGCCGCGAAGAACGGCGGGGACGGCTCCGTGGGCGCCCTCGGACGGCTGGCGGTGCTGCGGGAGGCCCGCGGGCTCGGCGTCGGTGCGGCGCTGGTGCGCGCCATCGAGGACCTGGCCCGCGGGCGCGGTCTCACGGCCGTCGACCTGCACGCCCAGACCCACGCCCTCGGCTTCTACGAGAGGCTCGGGTACGTGGCGTACGGGCCGGAGTTCGAGGACGCGGGCATGCCGCACCGGGCCATGCGGCGCGTGCTGTAGCAGCGCCATGGTGATGCGGCGCGCTGTAACAGGAAGGACCATGTGGCGCGGGCTGTAGCAGAACCACGCGGCGCGTGTTGTAGCGGGAGCGCGCGAACAGCCTGGTGAGCGCCCGGTCGTGGCAGGCTGGAAGCCGGCCGCCCGATCGTCGACCTCCCGGAGCGCTGACCGTGGATCAGTTGGCCCTGCTGTTCGCCCTGTTGCTCGGGGCCCTGGTGAGCGTCCCGGTCGGAGACCGGCTGGGGCTGCCCGCCCCGGTGCTGATGACGGTCCTCGGGATCGTCATGGCGCTGCTGCCGTTCGTCCCGAACGTCGACATACCGCCGGACCTGATCCTGCCGCTGATCCTGCCGCCCCTGCTCTACGCGGCCGTGCGCCGCACCTCCTGGCGGCAGTTCGCGGCCAACATCAAACCCATCCTGCTGCTGGCGGTGGCCCTGGTCCTGGTCACCATGATGTGCGTGGCCACCGTCGCCCACGCGATCGTGCCCGGCCTGCCGCTGGCCGCCGCCGCGGCCCTCGGCGCGCTGGTCGCGCCGCCCGACCCGGTGGCGGCCACCGCGGTCGCCGGGAAGCTGGGGCTGCCGCGCCGCCTGGTGTCGATCCTCGAGGGCGAGGGGCTGTTCAACGACGTCACGGCGATCGTGCTGTACCACGTGGCGATCGCCGCCGCCGTGACCGGGACGTTCTCCGTCTGGGAGGCCGGGCTCGACCTGGTGCTCTCGGCCGTCGTCGCCGTCGTGATCGGGCTCGCGCTGGGCTGGGGCGCCAACAAGCTGATGGACCTGCTGGACGAGCCCACCCTGCAGATCGGGCTGAGCCTGCTCGTCCCCTACGCCTCCTACGTCCTCGCCGAGCAGCTGCACGGCTCCGGGGTGCTGGCGGTGCTCACCACCGCGCTGTTCCTGGTGGAGTACGCCACCGACGCCGACGACGTGATGACCCGGCTGGCCGGGCACACCTTCTGGGACATCGTGGACACGCTGGTCACGGGCGTGGCGTTCGGGCTGGTCGGGCTGGAGCTGCACAACGTGGTCAACACCGCCGCGGGCCGGTGGGGCGAGCTGCTCGGCTGGGCGGGCGCCGTCGTGGGCGTGGTGATCATGGTGCGGCTGCTGTGGCTGCTGCCGGCGACCTGGCTGGCGCAGCGGCTGCACGCGGCACGCGACGTCGACGAGGAGATCCCGGTCAGCTGGCGGGAGACCGTGGTCATGTGGTGGTCGGGGATGCGGGGCGTGGCCTCGGTCGCGCTGGCCCTGGCGATCCCGCTGGAGACGGACGCGGGGGAGGCCTTCCCGGCCCGGCACGAGATCATCTTCATCGCGTTCGGTGTGATCATGACCACGCTGCTGCTCCAGGGGCTGACGCTGCCGTGGCTGGTCAGGCGGCTGCGGGTGCAGGCCGACACCGAGCAGGAGCAGCGGATGGAGCACGAACTGGCGGTGCGGGCGGCCGACGCGGCCAGGCGCAGGCTGCGGGAGATCGAGAAGGAGGAGGGGCTGCCCGAGGACCTGGCGGAGCAGATGATGCGGCGGGCCTTCGACATCGCGGTGCGGATCAGCCCGGAGATGGCGGAGGACGAGCGGCGCGAGGCGCACCGGCAGCGGGCGAAGCGGCTGAAGCGGCTGCGCCGGATCGAGAGCGAGATGCTCAGCGCCGCCCGGCACGAGGTGCTGTCGGCGCGGAGCGAGCCGGGGGCGGTTCCCGAGGTGGTGGACCGGGTGCTGCGGCACCTGGACGTCCGCAGCCTGCGCTGACGCCGGCGCCGGGCCGCGGGGCCCGCACCAGGGCTTCCCGGCGCGGTGTGCGTTTCCTTCGTGGCCTGACGCCTTCGGCGGCCCGTGCTTCGTAGGGTGCCCTCATGACTCGGAACGTTGTGATCAGTGGTGGTGGCACCGGGATCGGGCTGGCCGCCGCCCGGATGTTCGCCGCCGACGGGGACCAGGTGCTGCTGGTCGGGCGCCGGCGGGAGGTGCTGGAGCGGGCCGGGGTGCCCGGGGCGCTGACCTTCGCCGCGGATCTCGCGGACCCCGAGGCGGTCCGCTCGGTCGCCGGATTCGTGGGCCGGGAATTCGGTGCCGTGGATGTGCTGATCCACAGCGCCGGAGGCAACGGGCTGCTCGAACCCCCGGTCGGGGGCGACGACCCGCTGGACGCCGTCGCCCGGCACTGGACGGTCAACTTCCGGCTCAATCTGCTGACCGCCGTCCTGCTCACCGAGGCCCTCAAGCACCGGCTCGCCGAGCCGGGCGGCCGGGTGCTGTTCCTCAGCTCCATCGCCGCCTACCGCGGTTCCGGCCAGGTGGCCTACGCCGCGGCCAAGGCGGGGCTGCACCCGTACGCCCACGCCCTGGCCCGGGAGCTGGGCCCGCACGGCATCACCGTGAACGTCGTCGCGCCCGGCTATGTGGAGGACACCGCGTTCTTCGGCGACGGCATGGACGAGGAGCGGCGGGCACGGCTGATCGCCGAGACCCTGGACAAGCGGGCCGGCACCCCCGGTGACATCGCCTCCACGCTGCACTGGCTGGCCTCACCGGGCGCCGGGCACATCACCTCGCAGATCATCCAGGTCAACGGCGGAGCCGAGCGCGGACACTGAGCCGGGCGCCCCCCGGCTCACCCGTCGGACGGCGGTCCCTGGGTGTTCCGCGCCGCGGATATCCCGGCCGGGGCGGAGACCGAGGCGGAGCGCCGGCCGTCCAGTGCGGGGCGCGGGGCCGCCGCCGCCGTGCTGATGCGGGGCAGGGCGTACGGGTGCTCCTCGGCCAGCCAGCGGATCATCTGCTCGCGGACGGTGACCCGCACCGTCCAGATGTCGTCCGCGTCCTTCGCCGTCACCAGGGCCCGCACCTCCATGGTGCTGGGGGTGGTGTCGGTCACGGTCAGGTTGTAGGCGCGGCCGTCCCAGGCGGGGCACTCGCGCAGGATGTCGCGGAGCCGCTCGCGCATCTCGTCCAGCGGGGCGGTGTGGTCCAGGTGCCAGAAGACGGTGCCGGTCATCTGCGGGGTGCCGCGCGACCAGTTCTCGAACGGCTTGGACGTGAAGTACGACACCGGCATGGTGATCCGGCGCTCGTCCCAGGTGCGCACGGTCAGGAAGGTGAGGGTGATCTCCTCGACGGTGCCCCACTCGCCGTCCACCACCACCGTGTCGCCGATCCGCACCATGTCGCCGAAGGCGATCTGCAGCCCGGCGAACATGTTGCCCAGCGTCGACTGGGCGGCGACGCCGGCGACGATGCCGAGGATGCCGGCCGAGGCGAGCAGCGAGGCGCCGGCGGCGCGCATCGCGGGGAAGGTCAGCAGCATCGCGGCCACGGCGACGACCCCGACGATCGCCGAGACCACCCGCCGGATCAGCGTCACCTGGGTGCGCACCCGGCGGACCCGCGCCGGGTCGCGCTGGGCGTGGGCGCTGGCGTAGCGGGTGTAGGAGGTCTCGACGACGGCCGCGGCGATGCGGATGACCAGCCAGGCGGCCGAGCCGATCAGGACCAGGGTCAGTGTCCGGCCGATGCCGACCTGGTGCTCGGGGAGCACCCGGGCCTCGACGTACGACCCTCTGAGCAGGGCCGCGCACAGCAGCAGCTGGTAGGGGACGCGGCCGCGGCGGAGCAGCCCCCACAGCGGGGTCTCCGGGTGCCGTTGGTCGGCCTTGCGCAGCAGCCTGTCGGTGGCCCAGCCGAGCAGCAGCGTGAGCACGACCGAGCCGCCGGCCACGATCAGCGGGCGAAGCACGTCATCCATGCCTGCGAACCTAACCGGCCCACAGCGGTATGAACATGTGACTTCCATGGCGTCGCGGGTACGGCCGCGGTCCGGTGCGGTCGCCTCCGGCTGGCACCATGGTCGGCATGAACATCATGCTCTTTCACTCGACCTACGGTCTCAGGCCCGCGGTGCGGGAGGCCGCCGACCGGCTGCGCGCGGCCGGACACGAGGTGTGGACGCCCGACCTCTTCGAGGGCCGCACGTTCGACACCGTCGAGGAGGGCATGGAGTACAAGGACGAGGTGGGCAAGGACGAGCTGCTGAAGCGGGCCGTGCTGACCGCCGCGCCCTACTCGGAGCGCGGGCTGGTGTACGCGGGCTTCTCGCTGGGCGCCTCGATCGCGCAGACGCTGGCCCTCGGCGACGACAAGGCGCGGGGCCTGCTGCTTCTGCACGGCACCTCGGACATCGCGCCGAACGCCTCGGTGGACGAGCTGCCGGTGCAGCTGCACGTCGCCGAGCCGGACCCGTTCGAGACGGACGACTGGCTGAGCGCCTGGTACCTGCAGATGCGCAGGGCGGGGGCGGACGTCGAGGTGTACCGGTACGCCGGGGCCGGCCACCTCTACACCGACCCCGGCCTGCCGGACTGGGACGAGGAGGCCGCCGAGGCCACCTGGCGGGTGGCACTCGGCTTCCTCGACTCGCTGGACTGACCAGGTCCTGCCGGTCCGGACTGACCCGGAACCGTTGACCCCGGCCCGTTGACCCGGTTCAGACCGGGTCGTAGCTGCGCTCGACCTTCTGGGTGCCGCTGCGGGTGCGGTAGGAGCGGGCCCAGGCGGCGGTGGCGTCCGGGGTGCGGGCGGAGAGCACGTAGTAGTCCATCTGCGCCCGCTCGGCGGTGATGTCCAGCACGCCGTAGCCGTGGCGGTCGGTGTCGACCCAGTGCACATGCCGGTTGGCCGCCTTGATCAGCGGGGCGGCGACCGAGGAGACCGTGCCCTCGCGGACCTTCAGGATGTCGTCGAGGTTGTCGGAGGTGACCGAGGTGACGACGAACTCCGTGGCGGCCGAGGCGGACAGCGGGTACGTACCGGCGTTGACGGGCACGTCGTTGGCCCACGCCATGTGGATGTCGCCGGTGAGGAAGACGGTGTTGCGGATGGCGTTGCCGCGCAGATGCGCGAGGAGTTCGCGGCGGTCGTCGGTGTAGCCGTCCCACTGGTCGGTGTTGAGGGCGATGCCCTCCTGGGGCAGGCCGAGCAGCTTGGCGAGCGGCTTGAGCAGGCTCGCGGGGAGCGAGCCGATGGCGAACGGCGAGATCATCACCGAGGTGCCGACCAGCCGCCAGGTGGCATCGGAGGCGGACAGGCCCGCCTTCAGCCAGTCGAGCTGGGCGCGGCCGGTGATGGTGCGGTCCGGGTCGTCGACCTCGCCCTTGCCGAGGGAGACCTGCTGGGAGCGGAAGGAGCGCAGGTCCAGCAGGGAGAGGTCGGCGAGCTTGCCGAAGCGCAGGCGGCGGTAGGTGGTGCCCTCGATCGCGGGGCGCACCGGCATCCACTCGAAGTAGGCCTGCTTGGCGGCGGCCTGGCGGGCGGCCCAGGCGCCCTCGGCGCCCTCGGTGTGGTTCTCGGCGCCGCCCGACCAGGTGTCGTTGGCGAACTCGTGGTCGTCCCACATCGCGATGACCGGGACCTTGGCGTGCAGGGCCTGGAGGTCGGGGTCCGTCTTGTAGGTGCCGTGCCGCAGGCGGTAGTCGGCCAGGGTGACGATCTCGTGGGCCGGGGAGTGCGGGCGGACGACGGTGCCACGGGTGCCGTAGCCGCCGCTGGCGTACTCGTAGATGTAGTCGCCCAGATGCAGCCAGGCGTCCAGGTCGCCGCGGGCGGCGAGGTGGCGGTACGCGGCGAAGTGGCCGGCCTCCCAGTTGGCGCAGGAGACGACGCCGAAGCGCAGTCCGCCGACGGCGGCGTCGGGGGCCGGGGCGGTGCGGGTGCGGCCGACGGGGGAGTCGGTGCCGCCGGCCGAGAAACGGAACCAGTACTCGGTGGCCGGCCTGAGCCCGCGGATGTCCGCCTTCACGGTGTGGTCGGAGGCGGCGGTGGCGAGGGTGGAACCCTTCGCGACGATGTCGGTGAACGCCTTGTCCCGGGCGACGGTCCAGCTCACCTCGGTGTCCGGGCCGATCCCCGAGCCCGGCGTCGCCTCGGGCACCGGCGTCACCCGCGTCCACAGCAGGATGCCGTCCGGCAGCGGGTCGCCGGAGGCGACACCGTGCAGGAAGGCGGGCGCCTGAGCGGCGGCGCGGGCGGGCAGCGCGGCGGCCAGCGGCCCGGCCAGCACCGCGGTGGCGGCGGCAGCCTTGACGACCGAACGGCGGCGCGGAGAGAGGGACTTGACGTCCGCGGTGGCGGAAACAGATGTCTCGGATGATCTGTATCGACTGGTCACAGCCGATCAGGCTACTGGCAGGTACATGCAAGAGCGGACGAACTCGCCAGAATTCGTCCGCTCTTTGACAGTGATTCGGCCTGGTTCATCCGGGAATCACTTGGTGACGCCCGCGTCCTTGAGGGCCTTCTGCCACTCGGCGGGCGTGCCCGGGGTCTCGATCACCTTGCCGTTGATCTTGATGGTCGGGGTCGACTTGACGTCCTTGGTCTTGTCGAAGGACTCGCTCATCTTCAGCGCCCAGGCGTCGTAGGTGCCCTTCTTCACGGCGTTCTGGAACTCCTTGTTGCCCTTCAGGGCGTCCACCGTGTCGGCCACCTTGAGCAGGTAGTCGTCCTTGGCGAACTCGTCCTCGGTCTCCTCGGGGTGGTACTCGGCCGAGTAGAGGGCCGCCTTGTAGTCGAGGAAGGCGTCGGTGCTCACGTTCAGCGCGGCACCGAGGGCGCTGAGGGCGTTCTTGGATCCCTCGCCGGTCAGCCGGTCGTCCAGGAAGGTGCCGACGGTGAAGGTGAGCTTGTAGTCGCCGTCCTTCATGCCCTTGTTGACGGCCTCGCCGACGTTCTGCTCGAAGGCCGCGCAGCCCGGGCAGCGCGGGTCCTCGTAGAGGTGGACCACGTTGTCCGTCTTGGACTCGCCGATGGTGACGGTGGTGCCGTTCTTGCCCGAGGTGTTGGCGGGGGCGACCACCTTGGCCTTGGCGGCCTTGTCCCAGCCCGAGGGCTTGCTGGCCTGGACGAGGGCGTAGCCGATGCCGCCGGCCGCGGCGAGGACGCCGACGATGGAACAGGCGACGATGACCTGCCGCCTCAGCTTGGCCTTCTTGGCCTGGCGTTCGCGTTCGGCGCGGAGGCGTTCGCGGGCGGCGGTCTTGGCTGCGTGGCTGTTTCGCTTGCTCATGGGTGTTCTACTCCAACGGGACGCACCACACGGGGGTGCGGGATGTGTGCAGGGACTGCCGTGCTCGGTTCAGGTCACGCGGACGTGACCGGGCACGGGGGGCCCCTGCGTCCCGGGGAGTGCGAGAGGAGCAGCAGGCGGATCGTGGGGGTGGGGGCCGTCGGGCGGGAGGGGCGGCGGATGCGGGGGGTGCGGTGCGCCGTGATCACCGCCACCGCGAGGAGCAGCGGACGGAAGGTCGTCGCCGCCACCGCCCGCAGCAGCTGCCCCAGCGCCCGCTCGCCCCGCCGCAGCCAGGCCGCCGCCACCAGGCCTACCCCGATGTGCGCGCCGAGCAGCAGCCAGGCGGTGCCCGGGCCGGCCTGCGCCAGCAGGGCCGGCAGCCGGTCACCGCCGCCCGCTGGGCCCGTCACCCGGGCCAGCGGCGCGCCCACACTCGTGCCGTCGCCGCACAGCACGTCGAAGCCGACCTGGCGCAGCGGACCGGCGACCGGCCCGCCCGCGCGGCCGTAGCAGACGTGCTGGCCGGTGGTGAAGACCGTGTCGGCGGCCAGCTCCAGCGGGATCAGCAGCGCGGCGATGTGCCCGAAGGACCGCTCACGGCCGGCCAGGGCGAACGCCAGGACGAACACCGCCCCGGCGATCGCGGCCACCGTGTTCAGCGGCAGCGGAGCCCCGGACAGCAGCACGTGCGACGCGGTGCTGAGCGTCACGACCACGGCCGTGAACAGCGCCGCGCGGACGGCTCTGAGCTGGGTTCCGGATATGTCCATGGCGGGGAAAGTGTGTCATGCGCTCCGGTAAGGGAGCGCTAAAGGGCCGGAGGAAGAGGAAGGGCTCGAGGAAGAGGAAGGGGCTCGGGGAAAGGGGCCGGGCGACGGGCGGGCCCGGCGCCGGCTCACAGGCCCGGGATCCGGCCGTTGCGGAACAGGTCCAGGAAGATCTGGTGGTCGGCGCGGGCCCGCGCGCCGTAGGTGTGCGCGAAGTCGACCAGCAGCGGCGCCAGCCCCTCCTCGTCGGCGGCGATCGCCGCGTCGATGGCCCGCTCCGTGGAGAACGGCACCAGCGACTCGCCCGAGGTGTCGTCCGCCGCCGCGTGCATCGCCGCCGTGGCCCGGCCGAGGTCGGCCACCACCTGCGCGATCTCCTCCGGCTCGTCGATGTCGCTCCAGTCCAGGTCCACCGCGTACGGCGAGACCTCGGCGACCAGCTGTCCCGTGCCGTCCAGCTCGGTCCAGCCCAGCCAGGGGTCGGCGTGCGCCTGCAGGGCGCGCTGGGAGATCACCGTGCGGTGCCCCTCGTGCTGGAAGTACTCCCGGATCGCCGGGTCCGTGATATGGCGCGAAACCGCCGGTGTCTGAGCCTGCTTGATGTAGATCACCACATCGTTCTCCAGGGCGTCGCTGTGCCCCTCGAGCAGGATGTTGTACGACGGCAGCCCGGCCGAGCCGATGCCGATGCCGCGGCGCCCCACCACGTCCTTGACGCGGTAGGAGTCCGGGCGGGCCAGCGAGGCGTCCGGCAGCGTCTCCAGATAGCCGTCGAAGGCGGCGAGCACCTTGTAGCGGGTGGCCGCGTCCAGCTCGACCGCGCCGCCGCCGGGGGCGAAGCGGCGCTCGAAGTCCCGGATCTCGGTCATCGAGTCCAGCAGCCCGAACCGGGTCAGCGAGCGCGCGTCACGCAGCGCGTCCAGCAGCGGACCCTGCGCGGTGTCCAGCGTGAAGGGCGGCACCTCGTCGCTCTTGGCGCCCGTTGCCAGCGCGTGGATGCGCTCGCGGTAGGCGGCCGCGTAGATCTCCACCAGCTCGGTGATCTGCTCGTCGCTGAGCGCCTTGGCGTAGCCGATCAGCGCCACGGAGGCGGCGAACCGCTTCAGGTCCCAGGTGAAGGGACCGACATAGGCCTCGTCGAAGTCGTTGACGTTGAAGACCAGGCGGCCGTTGGAGTCCATGTAGGTGCCGAAGTTCTCCGCGTGCAGATCGCCGTGGATCCACACTCGCGAGGTGCGCTCGTCCAGGTACGGTCCGGAGCGCTTCTCCGCCTGCAGGTCGTGGTAGAAGAGGCACGCCGTCCCCCGGTAGAAGGCGAAGGCCGAGGCCGCCATCTTCCGGAACTTCACGCGGAACGCGGCCGGGTCGGCGGCGAGGAGCTCGCCGAAGGCGGTGTCGAGGACGGCGAGGATCTCCTCACCGCGGTGCTCGTCGCTGAGCTGCGGGACCGACATCGCGGAGTGCCTCCTGGTGCGGGACGGGTCGTCGGACGGCCGGGCCGGGCCGTCCCGGTGTCCAACGTGTGACGCTGCCCGGGAGTGCCCGTGACCCCCGCCCGAAGGTACGCGTGGAAGGGCCGCGAGTGTCAGTGCCGGGGCATAGACTTCGACGCTGACCAGAAGACTCGCCGCCTGTCCGTCACCAGCTGTTCTCCTTGGAGGCCGCACCGTGTCAAAGCCGCCGTTCACGCACCTGCACGTCCACACCCAGTACTCGCTGCTGGACGGTGCCGCGCGGCTGAAGGACATGTTCAACGCCTGCAACGAGATGGGCATGACGCACATCGCCATGTCCGACCACGGCAACCTGCACGGGGCGTACGACTTCTTCCACTCCGCGCAGAAGGCCGGAATCACCCCGATCATCGGGATCGAGGCCTATGTCGCCCCCGAGTCGCGGCGCAACAAGCGCAAGATCCTCTGGGGCCAGCCGCACCAGAAGCGCGACGACGTCTCCGGTTCCGGTGGCTACACCCACAAGACGATGTGGGCGGTGAACAAGACCGGTCTGCACAACCTCTTCCGCCTCTCCTCCGACGCCTACGCCGAGGGCTGGCTGCAGAAGTGGCCCCGGATGGACAAGGAGACCATCGCCAAGTGGTCCGAGGGCATCGTCGCCTCCACCGGCTGCCCCTCCGGCGAGATCCAGACCCGGCTGCGCCTCGGCCACTTCGACGAGGCGCTCAAGGCCGCCGCCGACTACCAGGACATCTTCGGCAAGGACCGCTACTTCCTGGAGCTGATGGACCACGGCATCGAGATCGAGCGCCGGGTCCGCGACGGCCTGCTGGAGATCGGCCGGAAGCTGGGCATCCCGCCCCTGGTGACCAACGACTCGCACTACACCTACGCGCACGAGGCCAGCGCCCACGACGCGCTGCTGTGCATCCAGACCGGCAAGAACCTCTCCGACCCCGACCGCTTCAAGTTCGACGGCACCGGCTACTACCTGAAGTCCACCGAGGAGATGTATGCCATCGACTCCTCGGACGCCTGGCAGCAGGGCTGCGCCAACACCGCCCTGATCGCCGAGATGGTCGACACCACGGGCATGTTCGAAAAGCGCGACCTGATGCCCAAGTTCGACATCCCGGAGGGCTACACCGAGGTCAGCTGGTTCCGCGAGGAAGTCATGCGCGGCATGCACCGCCGCTACCCGGACGGCATCCCGGAAGACCGCATGAAGCAGGTCGAGTACGAGATGGACACCATCATCTCGATGGGCTTCCCGGGCTACTTCCTCGTGGTCGCCGACTTCATCATGTGGGCGAAGAAGCAGGGCATCGCCGTCGGCCCCGGCCGCGGCTCGGCGGCCGGCTCGATCGTCGCCTACGCCCTCGGCATCACCGACCTCGACCCCATCCCGCACGGCCTGATCTTCGAGCGCTTCCTCAACCCCGAGCGCATCTCCATGCCGGATGTCGACATCGACTTCGACGAGCGCCGGCGGGTCGAGGTCATCCGGTACGTGACCGAGAAGTACGGCGCCGACAAGGTCGCCATGATCGGCACCTACGGCACCATCAAGGCCAAGAACGCCATCAAGGACGCCGCCCGCGTGCTGGGCTACCCGTACGCGATGGGCGACCGCATCACCAAGGCCATGCCCGCCGACGTCCTCGGCAAGGGCATCCCGCTGTCCGGCATCACCGACCCCAGCCACCCCCGCTACTCGGAGGCGGGCGAGGTCCGGGCGATGTACGAGAACGAGCCGGACGTGAAGAAGGTGATCGACACCGCCCGCGGTGTGGAGGGCCTGGTCCGGCAGATGGGCGTGCACGCGGCCGGCGTGATCATGTCCAGCGAGACCATCACCGAGCACGTCCCGGTCTGGGTGAGGCACACCGACGGCGTGACCATCACGCAGTGGGACTACCCGAGCTGTGAGGCGCTCGGCCTGCTGAAGATGGACTTCCTGGGCCTGCGCAACCTCACGATCATGGACGACGCCGTCAAGATGGTGAAGGCCAACAAGGGGATCGACATCGATCTCCTGAGCCTCCCGCTCGACGACCCCAAGACCTTCGAGCTGCTCCAGCGCGGCGACACCCTCGGCGTGTTCCAGTTCGACGGCGGCCCGATGCGCTCCCTGCTCCGGCTGATGAAGCCGGACAACTTCGAGGACATCTCCGCCGTCTCGGCCCTGTACCGGCCGGGCCCGATGGGCATGAACTCGCACACCAACTACGCGCTGCGCAAGAACGGCCAGCAGGAGATCACCCCGATCCACCCCGAACTGGAGGAGCCGCTCAAGGAGGTCCTGGACGTCACCTACGGCCTGATCGTCTATCAGGAGCAGGTGCAGAAGGCCGCCCAGATCATCGCCGGCTACTCGCTCGGCGAGGCCGACATCCTCCGCCGCGTGATGGGCAAGAAGAAGCCGGAGGAGCTGGAGAAGAACTTCGTCATCTTCCAGGCCGGCGCCCGCAAGAACGGCTACAGCGACGAGGCCATCCAGGCGCTGTGGGACGTGCTGGTGCCGTTCGCCGGCTACGCCTTCAACAAGGCGCACTCCGCCGCGTACGGACTGGTCTCCTACTGGACGGCCTACCTCAAGGCGAACCACCCCGCCGAGTACATGGCGGCGCTGCTCACCTCGGTGAAGGACGACAAGGACAAGTCGGCCGTCTACCTCAACGAGTGCCGCCGCATGGGCATCAAGGTGCTCCCGCCGAACGTCAACGAGTCCGAGGCGAACTTCGCCGCCCAGGGCGACGACGTGATCCTCTTCGGCCTGTCCGCGGTGCGCAACGTCGGCACCAACGTGGTGGAGTCGATCATCAAGTGCCGCAAGGCCAAGGGGAAGTACACCTCCTTCCCGGACTACCTCGACAAGGTCGACGCGGTCGTCTGCAACAAGCGCACCACCGAGTCGCTGATCAAGGCCGGCGCCTTCGACTCCCTGGGCCACACCCGCAAGGGGCTGATGGCCCAGTACGAGCCGATGATCGACAACGTGGTCGCGGTCAAGCGCAAGGAGGCCGAGGGGCAGTTCGACCTCTTCGGCGGCATGGGCGAGGACCAGAGCGACGAACCGGGCTTCGGCCTGGACGTCACCTTCACCGACGAGGAGTGGGACAAGGCCTACCTGCTCGCCCAGGAGCGGGAGATGCTCGGCCTGTACGTCTCCGACCACCCGCTGTTCGGCCTGGAGCACGTGCTGGCCGACAAGGCCGACGCGGGCATCTCCCAGCTCACCGGCGGTGACTTCGGCGACGGCGCGGTGGTCACCATCGGCGGCATCATCTCCGGCCTGCAGCGCAAGATGACCAAGCAGGGCAACGCCTGGGCCATCGCCACGGTGGAGGACCTCGCGGGCTCCATCGAGTGCATGTTCTTCCCGGCGACGTACCAGCTGGTGTCCACGCAACTCGTCGAGGACGCGGTGGTCTTCGTCAAGGGCCGCCTGGACAAGCGGGAGGACGTGCCGCGGCTGGTCGCGATGGAGCTGATGGTCCCCGACCTGTCCAACGCGGGGACCAACGCGCCCGTGGTGCTCACCATCCCGGCGGCCAGGGTGACCCCGCCGATGGTCAGCCGCCTCGGCGAGATCCTCAGTCATCACAAGGGCGACAGCGAGGTGCGGATCAAGCTCCAGGGACCGCGGAAGACGACGGTGCTGCGGCTGGACCGGCACCGGGTCAAGCCCGACCCGGCCCTCTTCGGCGACCTCAAGGCGTTCCTCGGACCGTCCTGCCTGGCCGGCTGAGCGGACGGGCCCGCCGTGCGAGAGGGGCGCTCCCGGAACCGGGGGCGCCCCTCGTGCTCTGCCTGGGCCTCAACAGCCCGATGTGCGGATGTCAGTTGTGGCCGAAGCGCTTCTGCCGGCCCTTGCGCGCGATCTCGTCGGGAGCCGCCTGCGAGGTGCGCTGCTCGTCCGGGGTCTCGATCGCGGTCGGCTGCTGCGCCTGCTGGGCACGCTGGTTGTGGGCCTGCTTACGGTCACGGTTCTTGTTCTTGGCCATGGGATGCCTCCTGTGGGGGATCTAGGGGCCAGGGCCGGAACCAGGTTCACATAGTCGCATAACCCGCGCGAGTCGGACAATTACCGTGTGTGACAAGTGCGGTCGGGGGAGGAAGTGTGGAAACGCCACGCCGAAGATCGAGTTCGAGCCGTTAACCCCGGCACGGTCGGGCAGACTCGAATCAAGCCCGAAGCAAACCTCCCGGAAAGAGGGTGGATCGCGTGGACCGCTGCATCGTCCTGGTGGACGCCGGGTATCTGCTGGGGGCCGCCGCCAGTCTCCTCGCCGGGGAACCCTCACGGTCCCGGATCACCGTGGATCACGCCGCTCTCATCCAGGGCCTGCGCGAACGCGCCGAGTCCGACACCCAGCAGCCGCTGCTGCGCATCTACTGGTTCGACGGCGCGCCCGACCGCGTTCCGCAGCCCGAGCACCGGCGGCTGCGCGTGATGCCCCGGGTCACCGTCCGGCTCGGCGCCCTCACCCGCAGTGACGGCCGCTGGGCGCAGAAGGGCGTGGACGCCGCCATGCACGCCGAGCTGACCGAACTGGCACGCAACCGCGCCTGCTCCGACATCGTGCTGGTCACCGGCGACGGCGACCTGCTGCCGGGCATGATGGCCGCCAAGGAGCACGGCGTCGCCGTCCACCTGTGGGCCGTGCAGGCCGCCGACGGCGACTACAACCAGTCCGAGGACCTGGTCGCCGAGGCCGACGAACGACGGGTGCTCGACCGCGCCTGGATCGTCAAGGCGGTACGGGCCAAGGACATCAGTGGGGTGTGCGCGCCCCCGCCGGTCGCCCGCCCCGAGATCGCCGCGATCCTCTCCGCCCCGCTGCCCGAGTCCGCGCTCCCCGCCGCCTCCGAACGCGCCGCCCAGCCGGCCCCGCACCCCGCGCCCGCCGCGTCCAACGGCTCGGCGGAGCGCACGCCGGTGGCCAGGGCCGTGCCCACCCCGAAGGACCTGGCCGCCCTGCGCGCCCCCGGCACCGCCGCGCCGCCGGCCTCCGCCACCCTGCGCTGGTCCTCCGACAAGGGCTGGGTGGACCGGCCGGTCACCGAGCCCCCCGAGGCCGCGTCCATGCCGACGCTCGCCCAGCTCACCACCGCCGAGCAGCGGTGGGCCGACCGCGAGGAGGACATCACCACCGTCGGCGGCGACCCCTACGAGGTGGGGCAGGTCTTCGCCCGGCGCTGGGTGGAACGTCTCGGCGACCAGAGCCACCTGCAGAGGCTGTCCGGCATGTACCCGCGCATCCCGCACCGCATCGACGGCGAGCTGCTGCGCTACGCCGCCCGCTTCGGCCTCCTCGCCCACAAGGACGACCAGATCGACGAACGCGACCGTTACGCCATCCGTGCGGGATTCTGGCGCGAGATCGACGTGCGCACCGGCACCGAGCGGGCGGCGGCCGCCGAGTAACCTCCGCCCCGGAAACCGGGCGGGCCCGCCGACCCCGTAGTCTCGTCCCTTGTGAGTACGCGCGCGGCACAGGCATTCCGGCACGGCGGTGAGGCCGTGTGCACGGTGCGCGGGCTGACCAAGACCTACCCGGCGGCGCGCGGCCGCCGCGGGGTCCCGGCGACGCCCGAGGTCAGGGCCACCGACGACGTGGACCTCGACATCCGGCGCGGGGAGATCTTCGGGCTGCTCGGGCCGAACGGCGCCGGCAAGTCCACCCTGGTGCGCCAGCTCACCGGGCTGATGCGCCCCGACCGCGGCACGGTCGAGATCCTCGGCCACGACATCGTCCGCCACCCCGAGCGCGCCTCCCGCATCCTCGCCTACCTCGGCCAGGAGTCCACCGCGCTGGACGAGCTGACCGTGTCCCTCGCCGCCGAGACCACTGGACGGCTGCGCGGCCTCGGCGCCCGGCGGGCGCGGGCCGAGCGCGACGCCGTGCTGGAGGAGCTGGGCCTGACCGCGCTGGCCGGCCGCCCGCTGCGCAAGCTCTCCGGCGGCCAGCGGCGGCTCGCCTGCTTCGCCGCCGCGCTGGTGGGCGAGCGCCCCCTGCTGGTGCTCGACGAGCCCACCACCGGCATGGACCCGGTGGCGCGGCGCGCCGTGTGGTCCGCCGTCGACCGGCGGCGCGCCGAGCACGGCACCACGGTGCTGCTGGTCACCCACAACGTCATCGAGGCCGAGACCGTCCTCGACCGCGTCGCCGTGCTCGACCGGGGCCGGGTCATCGCCTGCGACAGCCCCGCCGGGCTGAAGGAGCAGGTCGCCGGCGAGGTCCGGGTCGAGCTGGTGTGGCGCGAGGCCGCGCCGCTGCACGTGCCCGAGGTCGCCGCGCTGCGGGACCGGGCGGCCGAGTCGGGCCGCCGGTGGACCCTGCGGCTCGCCCCCGAGGAGGCCCGTACGGTCGTCGCCACCGTCACCGGCGGGGCCGCCTTCGCCGCGCTGGACGACTTCACGCTGGCCACGCCCAGCCTGGAGGACGTCTATCTGGCGCTCGGCGGGGCCGTGCGGCGGGGGCTGGTGAAGGCGTGAGCGGCACGGTGAGCACACCCGGCGCGGCATCCGTACGGAACAGGGCGACCGCCTCGGCGGGACCGGACGCACCTCCCGGTGGCCCTGCGAGCGCATCTTCTGGCGAAGGGAAGCAGCACGACGTGAGTGTCGTACCCGCCGATGTCCTGCCGGGCGGCGTCCTGGCCGCGGAGGAGACCGCCGGCCGGCCGGCCGAGCTCGGTCCGCGGGCACGGCTGTGGCCCTCGCTGGCGGCCGTGTACCGGGCGCAGCTGTCCCGGGCGCGGGTGGCGCGCATCCCGCTGCTGTTCGTGGCGACCTTCCAGTCGGTCGGGATCATGATCCTGATGCGCGGGGTCGTCGACGGCGGCGGCGAGGCGCGGGCGGTGGTCGCCGGCTCCTCGGTGCTGGTCGTCGCCTTCGTGGCGCTGAACCTGCTGGCGCAGTACTTCGGCCAGCTGCGGGCGAGCGGCGGGCTCGACCACTACGCCACGCTGCCGGTGCCGCCGGCCGCGGTGGTGCTGGGCGCGGCCGGCGCGTACGCCTCGTTCACCGTGCCCGGGACCGTGGTGACGGCCGTGTTCGGCTGCGTGCTGTTCGGGCTGCCGCTGGCGCATCTGTGGGTGCTGGCCGCGGTGATCCCGCTCGCCGGGGCCGCCCTCGCCGGGCTCGGGGCGGCGCTGGGCCTGCTCGCCCCGCGGCCGGAGCTGGCGACCCTGCTCGGGCAGCTGGGCATGTCCGCCGCGCTGCTGCTGGGGGTGCTGCCGGCCGAGCGGATGCCCGAGGCGGTGCGCCTCGCCCGGGACCTGCTGCCCTCGACCTACGGGGTGGACGCCTTCGCCCGCACCCTCGAGGCGCAGCCCGGCTGGGGACTGGTGCTCGGCGACCTCGCCGTGTGCGGGGTGGTCGGGGTGCTCTCGCTGGGCGTCGCCACCTGGGCCTACCGCAGGGCCGCCGTCCGGTGACACACGCCGGGGCGGAGCCTGGCACGATGGGCAGGGTGAGCGCACCTCTGACACCACCACCGCCGCACGAACACTCCTCGCCCGACGGGTGGCGGGGTCAGTCGCCGTCGTCGCCCGCCGCGGGGCAGTTCGCCGCGGCGACGCCCAAGGACGCCGGGCCGGGGAAGCCGGGGCATGCCGCGGACACCGGGCTCGGGTGGTACGGGCAGGACGGGCCCGGGATGAAGACGGAGATGCGGGAAGCCGTGGTGACGGCGGTCGCGGTGGCGCTCAGCGGGGTGCTGCTGGGCCTGCTGTGGTGGTGGCTGGCGCCGCGCGTGGCGTACGTGGGCGACGTGACCGGCGACAGCTGGGTCGTCTACGTCAAGGACACCGAGGGCGAGCAGGCGGTGGGCGCCGACGGCACCTTCACCCTGCTGGCCCTGGGCTTCGGCGCGGTGAGCGCGCTGGTCGTCTTCCTGCTGCGGCGGCGCGGGGGAGTGCCGCTGGTGGCCGGGATGGCGCTCGGCGGGCTGCTGGGCTCGCTGCTGGCCTGGCGGGTCGGCGTGTGGCTGGGACCGGAGCAGGATCTGATCGCCCAGGCCCGGGAGGCGGGCAGGGGCGTCGCCTTCGACGCGCCGCTGAAGCTGGGCGCCAAGGGGGCGCTGCTGGCCTGGTCCATGGCGGCGCTGGTGCTGCACCTCGGCCTGACAGCCCTGTTCGGCCCGCGCGACCCCGAGCACTTCCCGCCGCCCCCGGAGCAGAACAGCACCGTGCGCCTGGAGAAGTAGCACCGGGCGACGCAACGGGAGAAGCGGCGCCGGGCGCCGGAGAACTCCGGGCCCCGCGAAGCAGCACCGGGCCCCGGCCCTCGTACGTCCGGTACGGGGACCGGGGCCCGGTACGTCGCGCCCGTGCATGACGCCGTCCGCAGCGGCTCGCCGGCGGACGGCGGGTACCTCGGATTCCTCGGATTCCTACGCCGGCCGGCGCCCGTGGTTCGCGCGGCCCTTCCTGGTGCGCCACCTGCGTTTGCGCGTCCTCTTCGACATGTCCTTTCTCGATAGCCGAGGAGGAGTGGGACGTCGAGGGGCCCCGCGCGAACGCCGGAAGCACGTCCGAAAACGCACGCCCGCCGGGAGCCGTGCGCGGCGCTCGTCGAGGGGCCCTGCGCGGGCGCCCGGAGAGGCTACGGGCGGGCGATGGGAGCCAGCGTCGCCGAGGTCAGCTCGGCCAGGGTGTCCGGGGCGAGTTCCACCTCCAGGCCCCTGCGGCCCGCCGAGACGCAGATCGTGGTGTGGCCCGTCGCCGACTCGTCCAGGACCGTGGGCAGCTTCTTGCGCTGGCCCAGCGGCGAGATGCCGCCGCGGACATAGCCGGTGGTGCGTTCCGCGAGCGCCGGGTCGGCCATCGTCGCCCGCTTGCCGCCCACCGCCGACGCCAGGGCCTTCAGGTCCAGCTGGCCCGCCACCGGCACGACGGCCACCGTCAGTCTGCCGTCGACCTCGGCGACCAGGGTCTTGAACACCCGGTCGGGGGAGACGCCCATCGCCTCGGCCGCCTCCTCGCCGTAGGAGGGGTGGGACGGGTCGTGCTCGTAGGAGTGGAGCGTGAACTCGGCGCCCGCCGCGGCCAGGGCCACCGTCGCCGGCGTGCCGCCGGACTGCTGCTTCTTGGACTTCTTCGCCATCAGGGCTCAGACCTCAGTTGAGATTCGTCGGGCCGCGCGTCAGGTCCGGCGCCGGCAACGACGGCAGGCTACGGATGATCGCCGTCTCCGCGCGCAGGAGTTTCAGCTCGTCGCGGAGCCGGGACGCGGTGTCCGGTGCCTGCAGCAGCCGCTGCTTCGTCGGCGTGTCCAGCACCATCGCCGCGGCGACCAGATAGGAGACGACGCCCGGCTCGTCCGGCAGTTCCGCGCCGGTCGCCAGCGACCGCTCCCGCGCCCCCGCCAGCCGCTTCTGGTACTGCCGGAACGCCCGCAGCACGCCCTCCGCCAGGGCCCCCGCCTCGTCGCCCGGCTCCTCGGCCACCGGCTCCAGCTCGGCGGTGAGGAACGGCCCGGAGGCGTCCACCGACAGCAGCCTCACCCGGGTCGTCCCGGTCGCCAGGACCTCGAAGGTGCCGTCCGCCCGCTCCCGGATCGTCGCCGTGTCGGCCACACAGCCCACCTTGTGGAAGGCCTTCATCGGATCCGGGCCGAAGCCCGCCGCGGGCCCGCGCTCCCGCAGCGCCGTCGGGTCGGGCATGCCGGGGGCGCTCGGCGCGACCTCGTGCCCGTCACGGATCGCCACGACGGCGAACCGGCGGGGTTCGTCCTCGGGCGTCTTCAGCAGCTCGCGCATCATGGCGCGGTAGCGCTCCTCGAAGACGTTGAGCGGAAGCACGAGCCCCGGGAACAGCACCGAGTTCAGGGGGAAGAGCGGGAGCCGGACGGTGGTCACGACGCAAAAGCCTAATGGTCGCCGGAGCGCACGTGCCGTCGCCGTTCACGGAGTGGATGGCCGCGCCCGCGACCCGTGGCCACGGCCGCCCGCACCTCCCGGCGCACCTGGAGGAACCGGCCGAGCGGATCGTCCGCGTCCCGGTCCCAGGGGAAGCTCGTGGCGTACAGACCGATGAGGCCCAGCTGCTCCAGCGCCTCCGCCCAGCGCTCCAGGCGGACCAGCACATACGTCAGCAGATTGCGCGGCTCGGCCGGCCAGGCGTGGCCCGCCGGGAACCGCGAGGACAGGGCCACGGCCCGGTCGGCCGCCGCCTCCAGCCGCGCCCGCGGCAGCGGGGGACCGCAGCCGTCGGTGAGGTAGCCGAACGCCGCCCGCAGCGGCAGCGCCTGGGTGAGCGAGTCGTCCGGCGCGTCCTGGGCGGCCAGCTCGGCGAAGTCGAAGCACTCGCGGTGCGAGCCGTGCCAGGAGGACGCGAGATAGCTCAGGGCCGCGACATGGCAGCCGTAGTGGTGCGGGGCGCGGCGGACGGCCGCCGCCCACAGCTCCTCGAAGTAGGTGTGGCCGGCGCGGGTGCCCCGGGCGTGGTCCAGGGCGAGCCGCCAGGGCACCGGGTCGCCGTTGTCCGCCTTGGCCGCCGCGGTGATCAGCGGACTCACCTCGCGCAGCAGTTCCGTGCGCGCGGGGGAGTCCCAGGCGCGGTCCACCGCCACCTGGGCGTCGACCAGCAGCGCGTCCCCGTCGTGCGGGGCGGCGGCCCGCCAGGCGGTCAGCCAGTCGGGCCGCGACCGCGCGAAGACCGCCAGGCGCCGTATGTAGCGGTCGCGGCGCTCCCAGGCCCTGGTGCGCCGGGTGGCCGCGAGCAGCTCCGCGGCCGGGACGAAGTCCCCCTGCGCGGCACCGACCAGCGCCGGGCCCAGCGCGTCGTCGGGGGCGTCGAGCAGCACCTCGTCGTCGGCGGGCAGCACGGCGCCGACGGCGGGCGCGGGAGCCGTCCTTCTTCGCACCCGGGGGGAGCGGGTGAACGCGTGCAGCAGAGCCATGGTCCAACCATTGAAAGTCCGCTGGTCACAGGCGCGCCAGAGGCTTCGCCGAAGTCGCGGAAAGTTGTACTGCGGCCGGTCAAGGGCAGGTAAAACAACGTCAGGCGGGCGGGCGGAGCAGGGGGGTGCATCTAGTTGCGCCGCAGCGTGCGGGTCGCGCCCGCCGCCACCGTCGTCGCCAGGATCCAGCCCATCAGGATGAACGCCGCCGCCAGCCACTGCCAGCCGCCGCGCAGCTGCCAGAAACCCACCTGGCCCAGGTCGATGACCGGCAGCAGCAGATCCAGGGCGAACAGCGACGGGTTCCACGCAGGGTGCTCACCCTCCTTGATCGGCGGATGGTCGGCGCGGGCGAAGGTCACCGAGCCGGCCGCCCACAGCACCGCCATCCACACCGCGGCCCGGCCCGGCCGGTACCCGTAGGCGACGGTCCAGTCCTGGGCGTACCCCCACAGCTTGGCCGCGAGCGGCAGGCTCTGGCGGCGCCTGCGCTGCTTGGCGAGCAGCACCTCGCGGGCGTCCTCGTCCGCGCCGCCCGCCCGCAGCACGGCGGCCAGCCGCTCATAGGGCTCCGGGTTGTACTCGGCGCTCGCCGCCCCCACCCACCGGATCCGCTTCTCCAGCGGGAACGGCCCGCGCGGCACCAGGTTCTCGTAGGTGAAGCCGCCCATCTGCAGCCGGCCGGGGCCGGGCCAGCTGTCCACCCGGTCCATCAGGTTCACCACCCGGGCCCCCGACAGCACCACCTGGCCGCGCACCGGACGCTCGCAGAGGAAGCGCAGCTCGGGCGTCTGCCCCCGGCGCATCGACAGCTCCTGCTCGTCGGTGAAGGCGAACCGGGCCCCCTCGAGGTCCACCGCGTCCCCGAAGCGCCCGTCGTCCAGCCGCACCCCGCCCTGGCACTCGAAGCGCTGGATCCGGGTGCCGCGCGCCGGGGTCATCCCGCTCCTGGCGTGGGGGCCGAGGCCCGCCGGGGTCAGATACAGCGACCGCCCGACCGTCAGCTGGGGCGCGTTGAGCGCCTGCCGGGTGTGCGGGTTGAGCAGCCGGGCCCCGCGCAGGTTCAGCGAGACGCCGATCGTGGCGCCGCGCAGGCTCAGCTCCCCGTGCGACTGGAGCATCTCCGCCTGCAGGTCCTGACCGACCGTCAGGCCGTCCCCGGCGAGCGAGCGGCCGCTGCGGTCGCGGTGCACCACCGCCTGGTTGAGCAGCAGATCGGTGCCTATCCGGGCGTCGGTCAGCCGTATGCCGCGCAGGAAGCGGCAGCGCGGCAGATGCAGATCGCCCTCGGTGTGCAGCCGGGCGGCCTCCAGGCGCGGCACCGCGCAGTCCACCAGCCGCACCGTGGTGAAGCGGGCCTCCGGCAGCAGCACCTCCCGCTCGAAGCGGCAGCCGCGCAGCTCCACGTACGGGACCACGGCACCGCCGGCCAGGTCCAGCGTGCCGCTGATCAGCACCCCGGCCAGCTTCAGCGAGGAGACCCGGCCGGCCAGCGCGGGCGGGCCGTCCAGCAGCAGCCAGCACACGACCCGCGCCCGCACCGTGCGCTCCGGCCCCCACGGGTGGCCCCCGTGCGGATCGTCCACGACCGTGTCGCCGCTGCTCAGGTCGTACAGGCTGCCGCTGCGGAACGCCTGCCACATGCCCGCCTCGACGGCGGTCAGGTCCTCCGGCGGCCGCGCGGCGCCCGGTCCCGCCCCTGTGGCCACGACTGCCCCCTCCTCCCCAGCTACTTGCTGGTTCATCGCTTCGTACAGCCGTTGTGCCCGGTCAGGTGACTGCTTGAACACGGAACGTGAGACGGATCGCGCCGATGTGTGCGGAGGGTCACCGCATGACACGCGTATCAGCCATTGGACCGCGCGGACGTCCCCGCGCGCGGGTCTGAGAGAATTGAGCACGTGATCTCCCGAATCGATCTGCGCGGCGACGCCCTCCCCGAGGGCCCCGCCCTGCGTGACCTGCTGCCCCGAGCCGACTTCGACGTCGCGGCCGCCCTGGAGAAGGTGCGTCCCATCTGCGAGGCCGTGCATCATCGTGGCGACGCGGCGCTGATCGACTTCGCCGAGAAGTTCGACGGGGTGCGGCTGGAAAGCGTCCGGGTTCCGGCCCAGGCGCTCACCGACGCCCTCGAGCAGCTGGACCCGGCCGTGCGCGCGGCCCTGGAGGAGTCCATCCGCCGCGCCCGGCTCGTCCACCGCGAGCAGCGCCGCTCCACCCACACCACCCAGGTCGTGCCCGGCGGCACGGTCACCGAGAAGTGGGTGCCCGTCGACCGCGTGGGCCTGTACGCGCCCGGCGGCCGCTCGGTCTACCCCTCGTCCGTGATCATGAACGCGGTCCCGGCACAGGAGGCCGGCGTCCCGTCGATCGCGCTGGCCTCGCCGGCGCAGGCCGAGTTCGGCGGCCTGCCGCACCCGACGATCCTCGCCGCGTGCGCGCTGCTCGGCGTCGACGAGGTGTACGCGGCCGGCGGCGCCACCGCCGTCGCGATGTTCGCGTACGGCACCGAGTCCTGCCCGCCGGCGAACATGGTCACCGGCCCCGGCAACATCTGGGTCGCCGCCGCCAAGCGCTACTTCACCGGGAGGATCGGCATCGACGCCGAGGCCGGCCCCACCGAGATCGCGATCCTCGCGGACTCCACGGCCGACCCGGTGCACGTCGCCGCCGACCTGATCAGCCAGGCCGAGCACGACCCGCTGGCCGCCGCCGTCCTGGTCACCGACTCCGCCGAGCTGGCGGACGCGGTGGAGAAGGAGCTGGAGCCGCAGGTCAAGGCCAGCAAGCACATCGACGACCGGATCGTGCCCGCCCTCAGCGGCAAGCAGTCCGCCATCGTGCTGGTCGACGGCATCGACGAGGGCCTGCGGGTGGTCGACGCCTACGGCGCCGAGCACCTGGAGATCCAGACCGCCGACGCCGCCGCCGTCGCCGACCGGGTGCGCAACGCCGGCGCGATCTTCCTCGGCCCCTGGGCACCCGTCTCGCTCGGCGACTACGCGGCCGGATCCAACCACGTCCTGCCCACCGGCGGCTGCGCCTGCCACTCCTCGGGCCTGTCCGTGCAGTCCTTCCTGCGCGGCATCCACATCGTCGACTACACCGAGGACGCGCTGGCCGAGGTCGCGCACCACGTGGTGACGCTGGCGGAGGCGGAGGACCTCCCGGCGCACGGCGCGGCGATCAAGGCGAGGTTCGGCTGGAAGGTGCCCGAGAGCAAGTGAGCGACGTGAGGATCGACGACCTGCCGGTTCGGGACGAGCTGCGCGGCAAGTCCCCCTACGGGGCGCCCCAGCTCGACGTGCCCGTACGGCTGAACACCAACGAGAACCCCTACCCGCTGCCCGAGCCGCTGGTCGAGCGGATCGCCGAGCGGGTGCGCGAGGCCGCCCGCGGCCTCAACCGCTACCCGGACCGGGACGCGGTGGAGCTGCGCACCCGCCTCGCCGAGTACCTGACCCGCACGTCCGGCTACCGGGTCGGCGTGGAGAACGTCTGGGCGGCCAACGGCTCCAACGAGGTCATCCAGCAGCTGCTGCAGACCTTCGGCGGCCCGGGCCGCACCGCGATCGGCTTCGAGCCGTCGTACTCGATGCACGCCCTGATCGCGCGCGGCACCGGCACCGGCTGGATCTCCGGCCCGCGCGCCGACGACTTCACCATCGACCTGCCCGCCGCCGAGAAGGCGATCGCCGAGAACCAGCCGGACGTCGTCTTCGTCACCACCCCCAACAACCCCACCGGCAACGCGGTGCCGCGCGAGACCGTCCTCGCGCTGTACGAGGCCGCGCAGGCGGCCAAGCCGTCGATGGTGGTGGTGGACGAGGCGTACATCGAGTTCAGCCACGGCGACTCGCTGCTCGACCTGCTCGAGGGCCGGCCGCACCTGGTGATCTCGCGGACCATGTCCAAGGCGTTCGGCGCGGCCGGGCTGCGCCTCGGCTACCTGGCCGCCCACCCGGCGGTGGTGGACGCCGTCCAGCTGGTCCGGCTGCCCTACCACCTCTCGGCGGTGACCCAGGCCACCGCGCTGGCCGCCCTGGAACACACCGACACGCTGCTCGGTTATGTCGAGCAGCTGAAGGCCGAACGGGACCGGCTGGTCGCCGAGCTGCGGGCGATCGGCTACGAGGTGATCGAGTCGGACGCCAACTTCGTGCAGTTCGGCCGGTTCGACGACGCCCACCGGGCCTGGCAGCGGATCCTCGACCGGGGCGTCCTGGTCCGGGACAACGGCGTGCCGGGGTGGCTGCGGGTCACCGCCGGCACCCCGGAGGAGAACGACGCGTTCCTCGACGCGGTACGGGACATCAAGAAGGAGCAGAGCGAATGAGCCGCGTAGGACGCGTGGAGCGCACCACCAAGGAGACCTCGGTGCTGGTCGAGATAGACCTCGACGGCACCGGGCGGACCGAGATCTCCACCGGGGTCGGGTTCTACGACCACATGCTCGACCAGCTCGGCCGGCACGGTCTGTTCGACCTGACCGTGAAGACCGAGGGCGACCTGCACATCGACTCCCACCACACCATCGAGGACACCGCCCTCGCGCTCGGCGCCGCCTTCAAGCAGGCGCTCGGCGACAAGAAGGGGATCTACCGCTTCGGCAACTGCACGGTCCCGCTGGACGAGTCCCTCGCCCAGGTCACCGTCGACCTCTCCGGCCGCCCCTACCTGGTGCACACCGAGCCGGAGAACATGGCGCCGATGATCGGCGAGTACGACGTGACGATGACCCGGCACATCCTGGAGTCCTTCGTCGCCCAGGCCCAGATCGCGCTGCACGTGCACGTGCCCTACGGGCGCAACGCGCACCACATCGTGGAGTGCCAGTTCAAGGCCCTGGCCCGGGCCCTGCGCTACGCCTCCGAGCGCGACCCGCGCGCGGAAGGGATCATTCCGTCCACGAAGGGTGCGCTGTGAGCGACGCACGCGCGGCCGACGGGCCGCAGACGACGACGATGGCGGCACCTCTGCGCCGCGCGGGCGGAGAAGCGAACGGAGTGGCACGGTGAACGGTCTGTCCACCGTCCTGATCGTGGTCGGGCTCTTCCTCGTCGGCGGCATCATCTCCTTCGTCAAGCAGAAGATGCCCACGAGCCTGATCGTGCTGCTCTCCATCGGCGCCGCGATGTGCCTCCTCGCCGGCGTCCTCAGGCTGGAGGTGTGAGGTGAGCACCACCAAGAAGGTCGTGGTCTTCGACTACGGCTTCGGCAATGTGCGCTCCGCCGAGCGCGCCCTCGCCCGCGCGGGTGCGGACGTCGAGATCACCCGCGACTACGACAAGGCCATGAACGCCGACGGCCTGCTGGTGCCGGGCGTCGGCGCCTTCGCCGCCTGCATGCAGGGGCTGAAGGAGGCGCGCGGCGACTGGATCGTGGACCGCCGGCTGTCCGGCGGCCGCCCGGTGATGGGCATCTGCGTCGGCATGCAGATCCTGTTCGCCCGCGGCATCGAGCACGGGGTCGAGACCGAGGGCCTGGACGAGTGGCCCGGCACGGTCGGCCCGCTCGAGGCCGACGTCGTGCCCCACATGGGCTGGAACACCGTGGACATCGCGCCCGGATCCCGGATGTTCGCCGGTCTCGACGACGGCACCCGCTTCTACTTCGTGCACTCCTACGCCGTCCACGACTGGCAACTGGAGGCGCACAACCCGGCGATGCAGGCGCCCAAGGTCACCTGGGCCACGCACGGCAAGCCGTTCGTGGCGGCGGTGGAGAACGGCGCCCTGTGGGCCACCCAGTTCCACCCCGAGAAGTCCGGCGACGCCGGTGCCCAGCTGCTGAACAACTGGATCGGAACCCTCTGATGGCTGCCAAGCTCGAACTCCTCCCCGCCGTCGACGTCCGCGACGGCCAGGCCGTCCGTCTGGTGCACGGCGAGTCCGGCACCGAGACCTCCTACGGCTCGCCGCTCGAGGCCGCCCTCGCCTGGCAGCGCTCGGGCGCCGAGTGGCTGCACCTGGTCGACCTGGACGCCGCGTTCGGCACCGGCGACAACCGGGAGCTGATCGCCGAGGTCACCCGGGCCATGGACATCAAGGTGGAGCTGTCCGGCGGCATCCGCGACGACGACACCCTCGCCGCCGCGCTCGCCACCGGCTGCACCCGGGTCAACCTGGGCACGGCCGCCCTGGAGACCCCCGAGTGGGTCGCCAAGGTCATCGCCGAGCACGGCGACAAGATCGCCGTCGGCCTCGATGTACGCGGCACCACCCTGCGCGGCCGCGGCTGGACCCGCGACGGCGGCGACCTCTACGAGACGCTGGAGCGACTCAACAAGGAGGGCTGCGCCCGATACGTCGTCACCGACATCGCCAAGGACGGCACCCTGCAGGGCCCCAACCTGGAGCTGCTGAAGAACGTCTGCGCCGCCACCGACCGCCCGGTCGTCGCCTCCGGCGGGGTGTCCTCGCTGGACGACCTCAGGGCGATCGCCGAGCTGGTCCCACTCGGTGTCGAGGGCGCCATCGTCGGGAAGGCCCTGTACGCGAAGGCGTTCACCCTGGAAGAGGCTTTGGAGGCTGTGTCGCGATGACCATCGGTGCCGTGCGGCGCGTGCAGAGCGGAAACCCCTGGGAGGAGTCCTTCGGCTTCGCACGCGCCGTCGCGGCGGGCGACCTCGTCCTGGTCGCGGGCACCACCGCGTTCAAGGGCGATGTGCTCTACGGCGAGGGCGACCCGTACGAGCAGGCCAAGGTCGCCTTCACCACCGCGCTCGAGGCCATCGGCGAGTTCGGGCTCGGCGTCGAGTCCGTGGTCCGCACCCGGGTGCACCTCGCCCACGCCCGCGACGTCGACGAGGTCGGCCGGGCCCACAAGGAGCTGTTCGACCGGGTGCGACCGGTCACCACCGTGCTGGTCGTCGAGGGGTTCGTCGACGCCCGCGTCCTGGTCTCGGTGGAACTGGAAGCATTCCGAGGAAAACACCAAGGAGCCGTGACTTCATGACCCTGGCGGTCCGAGTCATCCCCTGCCTGGACGTGGACAACGGCCGGGTCGTCAAGGGCGTCAACTTCAAGAACCTGCGCGACGCGGGCGACCCCGTCGAGATGGCCAAGGTGTACGACGCCGAGGGCGCCGACGAGCTGACGTTCCTGGACATCACCGCCTCGTCCGGAAACCGCGAGACCACCTACGACGTGGTGCGCCGCACCGCCGAGCAGGTCTTCATCCCGCTCACCGTGGGCGGCGGCGTCCGCACCGCCGAGGACGTGGACAAGCTGCTGCGCGCGGGCGCCGACAAGGTCGGCGTCAACACGGCGGCGATCGCCCGCCCCGAGCTGATCCGGGAGATCGCCGAGCGCTTCGGCCGCCAGGTCCTGGTCCTGTCGGTGGACGCCCGCCGCACCCCGAGCGGCGGCTTCGAGGTCACCACCCACGGCGGCCGGCGCGGCACCGGCATCGACGCCGTCGAATGGGCCCACCAGGCCGCCGAACTGGGCGCGGGGGAGATCCTGCTCAACTCCATGGACGCCGACGGCACCAAGGACGGCTACGACCTGGAGATGATCACCGCGGTCCGCAAGCACGTCACCGTCCCGCTGATCGCCTCCGGCGGGGCAGGCAAGCTCGCCGACTTCCCGCCGGCCATCGCCGCGGGCGCCGACGCGGTCCTCGCGGCCTCCGTCTTCCACTTCGGCGACCTGCGGATCGGCGAGGTCAAGGAGGCCCTGCGCGAGGCCGGCCACCCCGTCCGCTGACGCCGGCGCTCAGCCGAGCGGCTGGATCAGCTGGATCAGATTGCCCACCGTGTCGTCCGCGACGGCCGTGAGCACCCCGCCGCGCTCCTGCGGATCCTCCACGAAGTGGACGCCCTCCCCGCGCAGCCGCTCGTACTCCGCGCGGAGGTCGTCCACCGAGAGGACGATCGCGGGCAGCCCCGCCTCGCGCACCGCCCGGCGGTGCGGCTCGGCGATCGGCCCCTGACCGCGTTCCAGCAGCAGCTCCAGATCCGGCTGCGCCCCGTCCCGCGCGCCCACCGTGACCAGCAGCGCGCCGTCGCCCAGGTCCCGGCGCCTGCGGGTCTCGAACCCCAGGACATCGGTGTAGAAGGCGTGCGCCTTCGCCACGTCGTCCACGTAGACGCTGGTCATGGCGAGCTTGATCATGACGGGGCCTTTCGGGTGGTGCGGCGATCAGATCCCGAGCTGCCTGGTCTCCTGCAGCTTGGCGATCGCGTCCTTGTCGCCCTCCAGCTCGACCCTGGCCGCGTTCTGCCGGCCGTAGGCGAACAGCACCAGCTCCGACGGCTCCCCGGTCACCGTGACCACCGGGGTGCCGCGGCGGGCCACCGCCGTCTGGCCGTCCGGGCGGCGCAGCACCAGACCCGTCGGCACACCCCGGCCCATCAGCCGGGCCGTGCGCTCCAGCCGCGACCACAGCGCGTCCTGGAACACCGGGTCCAGCTCCCGCGGGGTCCAGTCGGGCTGGGCGCGGCGGACGTCCTCGGTGTGGACGTAGAACTCCACGATGTTGGACAGCTCGTCGACCTGTTTCAGGGAGAACGGCGAGAAGCGCGGCGGGCCGGTACGGATCAGCTGGATCAGCTCCGCGTAGGGCTTGTCGGCGAACTCCGCCATGACCCGTTCCAGGCGCGGCGCCAGCTGCTTGATCAGGATGCCGCCGGCGGCGTCGGGGCGGCGCTCGCGCACCACCACGTGCGCGGCCAGGTCCCGGGTCGTCCAGCCCTCGCACAGGGTCGGGGCGTCGGGGCCCGCGGTCTCCAGCAGATCGGCCAGGAGAAGTCGTTCACGCTTCGCATGGGTCGACATGCCTGCCAGCCTACGGCCGCCCCACCGGTCCGGACAGTGGACGCCGTCCGGGCGGGACGGCCCGGCGCGGCACAATGGACCGCATGACCAGCACGTCCGCCCGTCGCCCGGGCACCGCCCCTCAGGGAAGCGCTTCGCGCCACAGCGCTCCCCCCAGCGGCCTCGACCCGGAGATCGCCGCGCGGCTCAAGCGCAGCCCCGACGGCCTCCTGCCCGCCATCGCCCAGCAGTACGACACCGGGGAGGTGCTGATGCTCGGCTGGATGGACGACGAGGCGCTGCACCGCACGCTCACCACCGGCCGCTGCACCTACTGGTCGCGCAGCCGCCAGGAGTACTGGGTCAAGGGCGACACCTCCGGGCACGTCCAGCACGTGAAGTCCGTCGCCCTGGACTGCGACGCCGACACGGTGCTGGTCAAGGTCGACCAGGTCGGCGCCGCCTGCCACACCGGCGCCCGCACCTGCTTCGACGCCGACGTGCTGCTGAAGGACGGCGATCACGGCGTCCCCGGCGACGATCAGTAAGGTCAGCCGTCATGGACCTCGAGACGTTCCGCAAGCTCGCCACCGACCGCCGCGTCATCCCGGTCACCCGCAAACTCCTCGCCGACGGCGACACACCGGTGGCGCTCTACCGCAAGCTCGCCGCCGAGCGCCCCGGCACCTTCCTGCTGGAGTCCGCGGATGGGGGTACCTCCCAGGCGTTCAGCACTGGGGGAGGGCGCTCCTGGTCCCGCTACTCCTTCGTCGGCGTACGGTCGGCCGCCACCCTCACCGAGCGCGACGGGCAGGCCCACTGGCTGGGCGCGCCACCCGTCGGCGTCCCCACCGGCGGCGACCCGCTGGCCGCGCTGCGCGCCACCCTCGAAGCCCTGCACACCCCCCGCGACCTCGCCCACGACCTGGGCCTGCCGCCCTTCACCGGCGGCATGGTCGGCTACCTCGGCTACGACATCGTGCGCCGCCTGGAGAAGATCGGCCCCGGCGAGCGCGACGACCTGAAACTGCCCGAGCTGACCATGCTGCTCACCAGCGACCTCGCCGTGATGGACCACTGGGAGGGCGCCGTCTGGCTGATCGCCAACGCGATCAACCACAACGACCTGGAGACGGGGGTCGACGAGGCCTACGCCGACGCCGTGGCCCGGCTCGACGCCATGCAGGCCGACCTCACCCGCGCGGTCGCCCAGCCCCCGGCCGTGCTGCCGCCCTCCGAACTGCCCGAGTACACCGCCCTGTGGGGCGGCCCCGACTTCCAGGCGGCCGTCGAGGACATCAAGGAGCGCATCCGCGCCGGAGAGGCCTTCCAGGTCGTCCCCTCGCAGCGCTTCGAGACCCCCTGCACGGCCACCGCGCTCGACGTCTACCGGGTGCTGCGGGCCACCAACCCGTCCCCGTACATGTACCTGTTCCGGTTCGACGGCTTCGACGTCGTCGGCTCCTCCCCCGAGGCGCTGGTGAAGGTCGAGGACGGGCAGGCCATGGTGCACCCCATCGCCGGCACCCGGCACCGCGGCACCACCCCGCAGGAGGACCAGGCCCTCGCCGAGGAACTGCTCGGCGACCCCAAGGAGCGCGCCGAGCACCTGATGCTCGTCGACCTCGGCCGCAACGACCTCGGACGGGTCTGCGAGCCCGGCTCGGTCGAGGTGGTCGACTTCATGTCCATCGAGCGCTACTCGCACGTCATGCACATCGTCTCGACGGTCACCGGGCGGGTCGCGCCCGACCGCACCGCCTTCGACGTGCTCACCGCCTGCTTCCCGGCCGGCACGCTCTCCGGCGCCCCCAAGCCGCGCGCCATGCAGATCATCGACGAGCTGGAGCCGTCCCGGCGCGGCCTGTACGGCGGCTGTGTCGGCTACCTCGACTTCGCCGGCGACTCCGACACCGCCATCGCCATCCGCACCGCCCTGCTGCGCGACGGCACCGCCTATGTGCAGGCCGGCGCCGGGATCGTCGCCGACTCCGACCCGGCCGCCGAGGACACCGAGTGCCGCAACAAGGCGGCGGCGGTGCTGCGGGCGGTGCACACCGCGAACCGGCTGGGCACGGTGTGAGCGAACCCCCGGTGTCGGACCGCGCGGGGTTCAAGCGATAGTGGAGGACGTGACTGCCGTACCTCACCCCCGTTCCGAAGCCGCCGGACCCGCCCGCGCGGGGCGGATCAGCCTCGCCGCCGCCCTGCTCAGCGGCGCCCTGGGCGCGGCCGTCGCCCTGCTCGCCACCCGGCAGCAGTGGTCCGAGGGCACCGCGACGGTGGCCGGCGGTGCGTTCCCGCTGACCGCCAAGGGCAGCGACGTCACCGGCGTCCCCGCAGCCCTGGCCGTGGTCGGCCTCGCCGCGCTGGTCGCCGTCTTCGCCGTCCGCCGGGCCGGGCGCGTCACCGTCGCCGCGCTGCTCGCCCTGTGCGGGGCGGGCACCGTGGTCGCGGCGCTGCTCGGCGCCTCCGACAGTTCCGCCCTCGACGAGAAGGCCGCACAGGCGTCCGGCGACACCTCCGCCACCGTCGAGGTGCTCAGCCACACGGCCTGGCCCTACGTCGCCGCCGTCGGCGGAGTGCTGCTGCTGCTCGCCGGACTCCTGGCGCTGCGCTACGGCCGCCTGTGGCCCGCCATGTCCGGCCGCTACGAACGCGGCGGCACGCCGCGCCCCCGCCGCCGGGCCGCCCCCGCCGACCCGGACCGCCCCGAGGAGATGTGGAAGGCGCTGGACAGGGGCGAGGATCCCACCGGAGCCTGACCGCGACCCGCGTGGAGTGCACCCCCGAGTACGGCACGCGTGCGCGTGCGGGACAATGAGGCCGAGCGTCCTGCTCAGACACGCACACAGCAACGAGGAGCAAGCAATGGCGGGCAGCAGCCACGGTCACACCCCGGCCGCCTGGACCGGTGTCATCATCGCCTTCATCGGTTTCTGCGTCGCGGGCGCGTTCATGGTGATGGCTCAACCGGTGGGCTTCTGGGCCGGCATGGGCATCGTGCTCCTCGGCGGCGTCGTCGGCGCCATCATGCGCTCGATGGGTCTGGGCCAGCCGAAGCACGCCCACCCCGTGCTCCAGACCACCGGCGACCGCGCAAAGGCAGGCGCCGAGAGCTGACGCACCGGGCGGCACGGGGGAACAACCGGGCGGCACCCCAGCAAGTGTCCGCCCAGGACAGGGGCGGCCGGCACACACACGGTGCCGGGACCGCCCCTGACGCATGCGACGGGCGGCGCGCCCCGGCCGGTGCGGGCACAATGCACGGGTGAACGCCGCCAGCAGCCCGCCCGCCACGCCCCGCCGAGCCAGGGCCGCCCGGCTCGCCGTCCCCGCCGGTGTCCTCGCGGCCGTCGCCGGGGCCTTCGCCTATGTGGCGGCCGTCGACCCCAACGAGCCCGGCCACTACCCGGCCTGCCCGCTGCTGCGGCTCACCGGCCTGTACTGCCCCGGCTGCGGCGGCCTGCGCAGCGCGCACGCCGTCGCCCACGGCGATCTGCCGGCCGCCCTGCAGGCCAACGCCCCCGCCGTCCTCGGCTACGCGGCCTTCGCCGTGCTGTGGACCGTCTGGGTGGTCCGCGTCCTGCAGGACCGGCCCTTCCGGCTCGACCCGCCGCCGCTGCTGATGTGGTCCCTCGGGGCGTTGCTGCTGGTCTTCACGGTCGTCCGCAACCTGCCGTTCGGCGGCTGGCTGCACCCCTGACCGGCGCCCTTCCGTCCAGCTGGCGGGACCCGGGCCGACCGGATGCGGGGTCGGCTGCCCGCTGCGGATACCATCGCAGTGACCATCGGTTTTTGTCCGACGAACCGACCGAAGCCCGACCTTCTGGAAGGGGGCCGCTCGCGTGAGTGTGCTCGACGAGATCATCGACGGAGTCCGTGCCGACCTCGCGGAGCGGCAGGCGCGCGTCAGCCTCGACGAGCTCAAGGAACGTGCGGCGAAGGCCCCGGCGGCCAAGGACGGCGTGGCCGCCCTGCGCGGCGAGGGCGTCAAGGTCATCTGCGAGGTCAAGCGCTCCAGCCCGTCCAAGGGCGCGCTGGCCGCGATCGCCGACCCGGCCGGGCTCGCCGCCGACTACGAGGCGGGCGGCGCCGCCGTCATCTCCGTCCTCACCGAGCAGCGCCGCTTCGGCGGCTCGCTGGCCGACCTGGAGGCGGTGCGCGCACGCGTGGACATCCCCGTGCTGCGCAAGGACTTCATCGTCACCTCCTACCAGCTCTGGGAGGCCCGCGCCTACGGCGCCGACCTCGCCCTGCTGATCGTGGCCGCCCTCGAGCAGCCGGCCCTGGAGTCCCTCATCGAGCGCGCCGAGTCCATCGGCCTCACCCCGCTCGTCGAGGTGCACGACGAGGAGGAGGTCGAGCGCGCCGTGGACGCGGGCGCCAAGGTCGTCGGCGTCAACGCCCGCAACCTGAAGACCCTCGAGGTCGACCGCGGCACCTTCGAGCGGGTGGCCCCCGAGATCCCGGCGCACCTCGTCAAGGTCGCCGAGTCCGGTGTGCGCGGCCCGCACGACCTGATCGCCTACGCCAACGCGGGCGCCGACGCGGTGCTCGTCGGCGAGTCCCTGGTCACCGGCAAGGACCCCAAGACGGCCGTCGCCGACCTGGTGGCCGCGGGCGAGCATCCCGCACTCCGTCACGGCCGCTGAACACCCCCGCTAGGCTTGCCCCGATGTCCCTTCCGATCACCCTGGCGACCAGGGACCCGTACGCCCGCCTCGCGCGCGGCTGCCGGCCCCGTGGCTGCCGCGCGCCCGCCCGCCGGGTGCACGGCCGCCGGGTCCGCTATGTGATCGGCGACGAACCGGGGCAGGTCAACGGCATGCGATGGCAGCGGCCCGTCTGAGGGGCGCGGGGTTCCTCGCGAGTACTTCCTGACTTCGCGGTCGGCTGACCGTCCCCCGCCCCCACGGCGCTTAGTGTTCTGTCACGCACTCACCGTGAGGTTTCGCATGCCCAGCAACTTCTTCATCCCCGACCCGGAAGGCCAGGTCCCCTCGCCCGAGGGCTACTTCGGCGCGTTCGGCGGCAAGTTCATCCCCGAGGCCCTGGTCGCCGCGGTCGACGAGGTCGCCGTCGAGTACGACAAGGCCAAGCAGGACCCGGAGTTCGCCCGGGAGCTCGACGACCTCCTGGTCAACTACACCGGCCGCCCCAGCGCCCTCACCGAGGTCCCCCGGTTCGCCGAGCACGCCGGGGGCGTCCGCGTCTTCCTCAAGCGCGAGGACCTGAACCACACCGGCAGCCACAAGATCAACAACGTGCTCGGCCAGGCCCTGCTCACCAAGCGCATGGGCAAGACCCGGGTCATCGCCGAGACCGGCGCCGGCCAGCACGGCGTCGCCACCGCCACCGCCTGCGCCCTGTTCGGCCTCGACTGCACCATCTACATGGGCGAGATCGACACCAGGCGCCAGGCCCTCAACGTGGCCCGGATGCGCATGCTCGGCGCCGAGGTGGTGGCCGTGAAGTCCGGCAGCCGCACCCTGAAGGACGCCATCAACGAGGCGTTCCGCGACTGGGTCGCCAACGTCGACCACACCCACTACCTCTTCGGCACCGTCGCCGGCCCGCACCCCTTCCCGGCGATGGTCCGCGACTTCCATCGCGTCATCGGCGTCGAGGCCCGCCGCCAGCTGCTGGAGCGCACCGGGCGCCTGCCCGACGCCGCGATCGCCTGCGTCGGCGGCGGCTCCAACGCCATCGGCCTCTTCCACGCCTTCGTGCCCGACACCCAGGTGCGCCTGATCGGCTGCGAGCCCGCGGGCCACGGCATCGAGACCGGCGAGCACGCGGCCACCCTGACCGCCGGCGAGCCCGGCATCCTGCACGGCTCGCGCTCCTACGTCCTCCAGGACGACGAGGGCCAGATCACCGAGCCCTACTCGATCTCGGCCGGCCTGGACTACCCCGGCATCGGCCCCGAGCACGCCTATCTCAAGGACACCGGCCGCGGCGAGTACCGCGCGGTCACCGACGACGCCGCGATGCAGGCCCTGCGGCTGCTGTCGCGCACCGAGGGCATCATCCCGGCCATCGAGAGCGCCCACGCCCTGGCCGGCGCCCTGGAGGTCGGCAAGGAGCTGGGCAAGGACGGGCTGATCGTGGTCAACCTCTCCGGCCGCGGCGACAAGGACATGGACACCGCCGCCCGCTACTTCGGCCTGTACGACACCGACGCGGAGGTCGCCGAGGACGCCTCCGGCACCGCCGAGATCGAGGAGGACGCCAAGTGAGCGGGAACCTGCAGCTGCTGGCCGACACCCTCGCGGCGGCCAAGAGCGAGGGCCGCGCCGCCCTCATCGCCTACCTCCCGGCAGGCTTCCCGACCGTGGACGGCGGCATCGAGGCGGTCAAGGCCGTCCTGGACAGCGGCGCCGACGTGGTCGAGGTGGGCCTGCCGCACAGCGACCCGGTGCTCGACGGGCCGGTCATCCAGACCGCCGACGACATCGCGCTGCGCGGCGGGGTGAAGATCGCCGACGTGATGCGCACGGTGCGCGAGGCGCACACCGCCACCGGCAAGCCGGTCCTGGTCATGACCTACTGGAACCCCATCGACCGCTACGGCGTGGAGCGCTTCACCGCCGAGCTGGCCGAGGCGGGCGGCGCGGGCTGCATCCTGCCCGACCTGCCGGTGCAGGAGTCCGCGCTGTGGCGGGAGCACGCCGAGAAGCACAACCTGGCGACCGTGTTCGTGGTGGCGCCCAGCAGCAAGGACGCCCGGCTCGCCGAGATCACCGCGGCGGGCAGCGGCTTCGTCTACGCGGCCTCCCTGATGGGCGTCACCGGCACCCGTGAGTCGGTCGGCTCGCAGGCCGAGGACCTGGTGCGGCGCACCCGGGCCACCGGCACCGGCCTGCCGGTCTGCGTGGGCCTCGGCGTCTCCAACGCGGCCCAGGCCGCCGAGGTGGCGGGCTTCGCCGACGGGGTGATCGTCGGCTCGGCCTTCGTCAAGCGGATGCTGGACGCCCCCGACGAGGCCGCCGGCCTCGCCGCGGTCCGCGAACTCGCCGCCGACCTGGCCGAGGGCGTGCGCGGACGGGCGCCGCAGGCCGGATAGCCGCAGTCGGCCGCGGGCAACCGCAGCCAGTCGTACGGGTCCCTCGTAAGGGTGGACCTGGGGCCGGGGAGGCGCGGTGCGCCTCCCCGGTTCGTTCTGCGGGGTGTGAGCGAGAAGAACCGTGACGGAAAGCGCACCGCCCGGGAGCGGCTGGCGATCGAGCGTGAGAAGCAGAAGGCCGCCGAGAAGCGGCGCCGCACCCTGATCGTGGGTGCCAGCGTGGTCTGTGTCCTGGGCCTCGCGGCGGTGATCGGCGTGGTCGCCGCCAACGCCGGCAAGGACGACGGCAGTGACTCCGCGGGCCCGGTCGTGGCGCCCTCGGGCGCCCTCGGCGAGGACGCGCTCGCCATCCCGGTCGGCAAGGAGAACGCCAAGTCCACGCTCACGGTGTGGGAGGACTTCCGCTGCCCGGCCTGCAAGTCCTTCGAACTGGCCTACCGCCCCACCCTTCACGAGCTGACCGAGTCCGGTGACCTCCAGATCGAGTACCACCTGGTCACCCTCATCGACGGCAATCTGGGCGGCACCGGCTCCCGCAACGCCGCCAACGCCGCGGCCTGCGCCCAGGACGCGGGCAAGTTCGCCGCGTACCACGACGTGCTCTTCGACAACCAGCCGCCCGAGACGGACGACGCCTTCGCCGACAACGCCAAGCTGATCGAGCTGGCCGGCAAGGTGCGCGGCCTCGACACGCCCGCCTTCCGCTCCTGTGTGGAGGACGGCAAGCACGACAGCTGGGTCGTGAAGTCCAACGACGCCTTCCAGAAGGGCGGCTTCTCGGGCACCCCGACCGTGCTGTTCGACGGCAAGAACATCTACGAGGACCGCTCGATGACCCCGGAGAAGCTGAAGAAGATGGTGCAGGAGGCGAACCGGTAGATGCGCGAGGGCGGCACCGGCCCTGTTATGGAGCCGTAGCCGGGCTGCCTGCCGTGTGCCGGGTCCGGCACGGTAGCGTCGACCTTGCCATGGAACTTGCCTACATTCCCAGCCCGTCGAGCGGGGTGCTGTACCTCGGCCCCGTTCCGCTGCGCGGCTACGCGTTCTGCATCATCATCGGCGTCTTCGTAGCCGTCTGGCTCGGCAACAAGCGCTGGATCGCCCGGGGCGGACGGGCCGGCACGGTGGCCGACATCGCTGTCTGGGCCGTCCCGTTCGGCCTGATCGGCGGAAGGCTCTACCACGTCGTCACGGACTACGAGCTGTACTTCAGCGAGGGCCGCAACTGGGTGGACGCCTTCAAGATCTGGGAGGGCGGTCTCGGCATCTGGGGCGCGATCGCCCTCGGCGCGCTGGGCGCCTGGATCGGCTGCCGGCGCCGGGGCATCCCGCTGCCCGCCTACGCCGACGCGGTCGCGCCGGGCATCGCCCTGGCGCAGGCGCTCGGACGCTGGGGCAACTGGTTCAACCAGGAGCTCTACGGGCGGGCCACCGATCTGCCGTGGGCGCTGGAGATCACCTCCTCCGCGGACGGGCGGGTGCCCGGCACCTATCACCCGACGTTCCTGTACGAGTCGCTGTGGTGCGTCGGCGTCGCGCTGCTGGTGATCTGGGCCGATCGCAGGTTCCGGCTGGGGCACGGGCGGGCGTTCGCACTGTATGTCGCCGCGTACTGCGTGGGCCGCTTCTGGATCGAGTACATGCGGGTCGACGAGGCCCACCACATCCTCGGTCTGCGGCTGAACAACTGGACGTCGGTGCTGGTGTTCCTGCTGGCGGTGCTCTACATCGTGCTGTCCGCCGGGAAGCGGCCCGGCCGCGAGGAGGTCGTGGAACCCGCCGCCGCCGGCTCCCCGGGCTCCACGGGCGAGGGCGAGGAGGCCGCCGGGGCCGCCGACGGCGAGGTGTCGCTGCGCAAGCGCAAGGACACTGCCGCGGACGCGCACGCGGACGAGGACGCGGACGAGGACGAGGACGAGGCCGAGGCCGCCGACAAGGACGGGGCGGGGTCGGCGAAGAAGCGCTGACCGTCCGCCGTACGCACGCGCGAGGGCGCCCGGAGACTCTCCGGGCGCCCTCGGTGTGTCCGCGGGCGGCCACGGCACCCGTGCCCGGCGTCACCCGGCCGGCGTGCTGTCGAGGCCCTGTGCGAGAGTTCATGCGGTGATCCGCAACGGCAAAACCGCAGGTTAGCCCAGCCTTTCCTTGCTGGCGGCGGGCTCGCCGGAGGCGTAGATTGGGGGTCGTCGAAAAGTAGAACTAGTCCAAAGAGTGGCGACCCGACGACTCTGGGGGACCGTATGGCCATCATCGAGACCGAAGCCGTCCTGCACGACGCCCACCGCGACAACCACACGCACCGGGACGTCAACGGCGGCTGGCTGCGGCCCGCGGTGTTCGGCGCCATGGACGGCCTGGTCTCCAACCTCGCCCTGATGACCGGCGTCGCCGGCGGCTCGGTGAGCCAGCAGACCGTGGTGCTCAGCGGCCTCGCCGGGCTCGCGGCCGGCGCCTTCTCCATGGCCGCCGGCGAGTACACCTCCGTCGCCTCCCAGCGCGAGCTGGTCGAGGCCGAGCTGGACGTCGAGCGCCGTGAGCTGCGCCGCCACCCCAAGGACGAGGAGGCCGAGCTCGCCGCGCTCTACCAGGCACGCGGGGTCGAGCCCGAGCTGGCGCGCGAGGTGGCCCGGCAGCTGTCCAGGGACCCCGAGCAGGCGCTGGAGATCCACGCCCGCGAGGAGCTGGGCATAGACCCCGGCGACCTGCCCTCGCCCTCCGTCGCCGCCCTGTCCAGCTTCGGCTCCTTCGCGCTGGGCGCCCTGCTGCCCGTGCTGCCCTATCTGCTCGGCGCCGGCAGCATCTGGCCGGCCGTGGCGGTGGCGCTGCTCGGTCTGTTCCTGTGCGGTGCCGTGGTGGCCAAGGTGACGGCGCGGACCTGGTGGTTCAGCGGGCTGCGGCAGCTCGCCCTCGGCGGGGCCGCGGCCGGTGTGACGTACGCCCTGGGCTCGCTGTTCGGAACGGCCGTAGGATGATCGGGCCCGGTACTATGCGAGAGCCCGCATAGATTTTCATTACTCGCTGGTTTCGACCGCGTGACGACTGGGCATGAGCCGTAAGCACTGCGGGCAATGAGGCCCGGCAGTGCGACCGTGGAGCGGGCGACGAAGCCCTCTCCGCGCCTCGGGCCGGCGGACACGGATCTGTCCCGCCCGGTCCCCACGACTTCCACCGCCAGGCGCGCAACCCTGCCGCGACCCCCCGGCGGTGTCCGCATGCTGGAATGGGATATCCCGGTTCCCGAGAACCAGTCCATCATGTAACCTGCGTGAAATTTCGCATCCCAACGCAGAGGGCCAACGTCGTCCCTCGGCACCTGCACATGCCACATGACGACGACGGGAGAGCCGATGCGTACGCCGCGCCAGCCGTCCCAGCACTCCGTGAATGGCCAGAACTGGTCCTTCATGGATGCTCGCCCTGCTGCGCAGGGTATGTACGACCCCCGCAACGAGCACGACGCCTGCGGCGTCGGCTTCGTCGCCACCCTCACCGGCGAGGCGTCCCACACCCTGGTCGAGCAGGCCCTGACCGTCCTGCGCAATCTCGAGCACCGCGGAGCCACCGGCTCCGAGCCGGACTCCGGTGACGGTGCCGGCATCCTCTCCCAGGTCCCGGACGCCTTCTTCCGCGAGGTGGCCGGATTCGAGCTGCCCGAGGCCGGCGCCTACGCCGTCGGCATCGCCTTCCTGCCCACCGAGGGCACCGACGAGGCCGCCGCCCGGATCGAGGCGATCGCCGGCGAGGAGGACCTCAACGTCCTCGGCTGGCGCGAGGTCCCGGTCACGCCCGACCTGCTCGGCTCCACCGCCCGCTCCACCATGCCGGTCTTCCGCCAGCTCTTCGTCGCCGACGGCCAGAGCAAGGGCATCGACCTCGACCGCAAGGCCTTCGTGCTGCGCAAGCGCGCCGAGCGCGAGGTGAACGTCTACTTCCCCTCGCTGTCCGCGCGGACGATCGTCTACAAGGGCATGCTGACCACCGGCCAGCTCGAGCCGTTCTTCCCGGACCTGTCCGACCGCCGCTTCGGCACCGCGATCGCCCTGGTCCACTCCCGGTTCTCCACCAACACCTTCCCGTCGTGGCCGCTGGCGCACCCCTACCGGTTCGTGGCGCACAACGGTGAGATCAACACCGTCAAGGGCAACCGCAACTGGATGCGCGCCCGCGAGTCCCAGCTGATGTCCGACCTGTTCGGCACCGGCAAGGACCTGGCGCGGATCTTCCCGGTCTGCACGCCCGACGCCTCCGACTCCGCGTCCTTCGACGAGGTGCTGGAGCTGCTGCACCTCGGCGGGCGCTCGCTGCCGCACTCCGTGCTGATGATGATCCCGGAGGCGTGGGAGAACCACGAGTCCATGGACCCGGCCCGGCGCGCCTTCTACCAGTACCACTCCACGATGATGGAGCCCTGGGACGGCCCGGCCTGCGTCACCTTCACCGACGGCACCCAGGTCGGCGCCGTGCTCGACCGCAACGGTCTGCGCCCCGGCCGCTACTGGGTCACCGACGACGGGCTGGTCGTCCTCGGCTCCGAGGTCGGCGTCCTCGACATCGACCCGGCCAAGGTCGTCCGCAAGGGCCGTCTGCAGCCCGGCCGGATGTTCCTCGTCGACACCGCCGAGCACCGCATCATCGAGGACGACGAGATCAAGGCCCAGCTGGCCGCCGAGCACCCCTACGAGGAGTGGCTCGAGGCCGGCGAGATCGAGCTGTCGGACCTGCCCGAGCGCGAGCACATCGTGCACACCCACGCCTCGGTCACCCGCCGCCAGCAGACCTTCGGCTACACCGAGGAGGAGCTGCGCGTCATCCTGGCGCCGATGGCCAAGTCCGGTGCCGAGCCGATCGGTTCGATGGGCACCGACTCGCCGATCGCCGCGCTCAGCGAGCGCCCGCGGCTGCTGTTCGACTACTTCACCCAGCTGTTCGCGCAGGTCACCAACCCGCCGCTGGACGCGATCCGCGAGGAGCTGGTCACCTCGCTGCGCAGCTCGCTGGGCCCCGAGGGCAACCTGCTGGAGCCGACGGCCGCCTCCTGCCGCAGCGTCGTGCTGCCCTTCCCCGTCATCGACAACGACGAGCTGGCCAAGCTCATCCACATCAACGCCGACGGCGACATGCCCGGCTTCAAGGCCGCGACGCTCTCCGGCCTGTACCGGGTGCACGGCGGCGGCGAGGCGCTGGCCGCGCGGATCGAGGAGATCTGCGCCGAGGCCGACGCCGCCATCGAGAACGGCGCCCGTCTGATCGTCCTGTCCGACCGGCACTCGGACGCCGAGCACGCGCCGATCCCCTCGCTGCTGCTCACCGCGGCCGTCCACCACCACCTCATCCGCACCAAGCAGCGCACCCAGGTGGGCCTGCTGGTCGAGGCCGGTGACGTCCGCGAGGTCCACCACGTCGCCCTGCTCATCGGCTACGGCGCCGCCGCCGTCAACCCGTACCTGGCGATGGAGTCCGTCGAGGACCTGGTCCGCGCCGGCACCTTCCTGCCCGGCATCGAGCCGGAGAAGGCCATCCGCAACCTGATCCACGCGCTCGGCAAGGGCGTGCTGAAGGTCATGTCCAAGATGGGCATCTCCACCGTCGCCTCCTACCGCGGCGCCCAGGTCTTCGAGGCCGTCGGTCTCGACGAGGCCTTCGTGGACAAGTACTTCAACGGCACCGCCACCAAGATCGGCGGCGTGGGTATCGACGTCATCGCCAAGGAGGTCGCCGCCCGCCACGCCAAGGCCTACCCGGCCTCCGGCATCGCCCCGGCGCACCGCGCGCTGGAGATCGGCGGCGAGTACCAGTGGCGCCGCGAGGGCGAGCCGCACCTGTTCGACCCGGAGACGGTCTTCCGCCTCCAGCACTCCACGCGCACCGGCCGCTACGACATCTTCAAGAAGTACACCGAGCGCGTGAACGAGCAGTCCGAGCGGCTGATGACGCTCCGCGGGCTCTTCGGCTTCAAGAGCGACCGCAAGCCCGTGCCGATCGAGGAGGTCGAGCCGGTCTCCGAGATCGTCAAGCGGTTCTCCACCGGCGCCATGTCGTACGGCTCCATCTCCCAGGAGGCGCACGAGACCCTCGCCATCGCCATGAACCGGCTGGGCGGCAAGTCCAACACCGGTGAGGGCGGCGAGGACCCGGAGCGCCTGTACGACCCGGAGCGCCGCTCGGCCATCAAGCAGGTCGCCTCCGGCCGCTTCGGCGTGACCAGCGAGTACCTGGTCAACTCCGACGACATCCAGATCAAGATGGCCCAGGGCGCCAAGCCCGGCGAGGGCGGCCAGCTGCCCGGCCACAAGGTCTACCCGTGGGTGGCCAAGACCCGGCACTCCACGCCGGGCGTGGGGCTGATCTCCCCGCCGCCGCACCACGACATCTACTCCATCGAGGACCTCGCCCAGCTGATCCACGACCTGAAGAACGCCAACCCCCAAGCGCGCATTCACGTCAAGCTGGTCTCCGAGGTCGGCGTCGGCACCGTCGCCGCGGGCGTCTCCAAGGCCCACGCGGACGTGGTGCTGATCTCCGGCCACGACGGCGGCACCGGCGCCTCGCCGCTGACCTCGCTGAAGCACGCCGGCGGTCCCTGGGAGCTGGGCCTGGCCGAGACGCAGCAGACGCTGCTGCTCAACGGCCTGCGCGACCGGATCGTGGTGCAGACCGACGGCCAGCTCAAGACCGGCCGTGACGTGGTCGTCGCCGCGCTGCTCGGCGCCGAGGAGTTCGGCTTCGCCACCGCGCCGCTGGTCGTCTCCGGCTGCGTCATGATGCGCGTCTGCCACCTGGACACCTGCCCGGTCGGCATCGCCACCCAGAACCCGGTGCTGCGCGACCGCTTCTCCGGCAAGGCCGAGTACGTGGTGAACTTCTTCGAGTTCATCGCGCAGGAGGTCCGCGAGCTCCTCGCCGAGCTGGGCTTCCGCTCCATCGACGAGGCCGTCGGCCACGCCGAGGTCCTCGACGTCACCCGTGCGGTGAACCACTGGAAGGCCCAGGGCCTGGACCTGGCCCCGCTGTTCCACGTGCCCGAGCTGCCCGAGGGTGCCGCCCGCCACCAGGTCGTCCCGCAGGACCACGGTCTGGAGAAGGCGCTCGACAACGAGCTGATCAAGCTCGCCGCCGACGCGCTCTCCGCGTCCGGTGCCGAGCAGGCCCAGCCGGTGCGCGCCCAGGTGCCCATCCGCAACATCAACCGCACCGTCGGCACCATGCTCGGCCACGAGGTGACCAAGAAGTTCGGCGGCGCGGGCCTGCCCGACGACACCATCGACATCACCTTCACCGGCTCCGCCGGCCAGTCGTTCGGCGCCTTCATCCCGCGCGGTGTCACGCTGCGCCTGGAGGGCGACGCCAACGACTACGTCGGCAAGGGCCTGTCCGGCGGCCGGATCATCGTCCGGCCGGACCGCAGCGCCGACCACCTCGCCGAGTACAGCGTCATCGCGGGCAACACCCTCGCCTACGGCGCCACCGGCGGCGAGATGTTCCTGCGCGGCAAGGTCGGCGAACGCTTCTGCGTGCGCAACTCCGGCGCGCTGGTCGTCTCCGAGGGCGTGGGCGACCACGGCTGCGAGTACATGACCGGCGGTCACGCGGTCGTCCTCGGCGAGACCGGGCGCAACTTCGCGGCCGGCATGTCCGGCGGCATCGCGTACGTGATCGACCTCGACCGGGACAACGTCAACGCCGGCAACCTGGACGCCGTCGAGGCGCTGGACGAGGCCGACAAGCAGTGGCTGCACGACGTCGTCCGCCGTCACCAGGAGGAGACCGGATCCACCGTCGCCGAGAAGCTCCTGGCCGAGTGGGACACGGCGGTCGAGCGCTTCAGCAAGATCATCCCCAAGACGTACAAGGCAGTGCTCGCCGCCAAGGACGCCGCCGAGCGAGCCGGTCTCTCCGAGTCCGAGACCCACGAGAAGATGATGGAGGCGGCGATCAATGGCTGACCCGAAGGGCTTTCTGAACCACGGCCGCGAGGTCGCCAAGTCCCGTCCGGTCGAGGAGCGCGTCAAGGACTGGAACGAGGTCTACGTCCCCGGCTCCCTGCTGCCGATCATCAGCAAGCAGGCCAGCCGGTGCATGGACTGCGGCATCCCGTTCTGTCACAACGGCTGCCCGCTCGGGAACCTCATCCCCGAGTGGAACGACTACGCCTACCGCGAGGACTGGCAGGCCGCGTCCGAACGGCTGCACGCCACCAACAACTTCCCAGAGTTCACCGGGCGGCTGTGCCCCGCTCCGTGCGAGTCGGCGTGCGTGCTCGGCATCAACCAGCCGCCGGTCACCATCAAGAACGTCGAGGTCTCGATCATCGACAAGGCGTGGGAGTCCGGCAACGTCGCGCCGCAGATCCCCGAGCGCCTGTCCGGCAAGACCGTCGCGGTCGTCGGCTCCGGCCCGGCCGGTCTGGCCGCCGCCCAGCAGCTGACCCGGGCCGGCCACACGGTCGCCGTCTACGAGCGCGCGGACCGCATCGGAGGCCTCCTCCGGTACGGCATCCCGGAGTTCAAGATGGAGAAGCGGCACATCAACCGCCGTATCGAGCAGATGCGCGCGGAGGGCACCAAGTTCCGCACCGGCATCGAGATCGGCCGGGACATGCCGGCGACCGCGCTGCGCAAGCGGTACGACGCCGTGGTCCTCGCCGTCGGTGCCACCACCCCGCGGGACCTGCCGGTGCCGGGCCGCGAGCTCAAGGGCATCTACCAGGCCATGGAGTACCTGCCGCTGGCCAACAAGGTGCAGGAGGGCGACTACGTCACCTCTCCGGTCTCGGCCGAGGGCAAGCACGTCGTGGTGATCGGCGGCGGTGACACCGGCGCGGACTGCGTGGGCACCGCCCACCGACAGGGCGCGGCCTCCGTCACCCAGCTGGAGATCATGCCCCGCCCGAACGACGAGCGGGACCCGGTCACCCAGCCGTGGCCGACCTTCCCCATGCTCTACAAGGTCACCAGCGCCCACGAGGAGGGCGGCGAGCGGGTCTACTCCGTCTCCACCACCCACTTCGAGGGCGACGAGGACGGCAACGTCCAGTGGCTGCACATGACCGAGGTGGAGTTCGTCGACGGCAAGCTCCGGCAGAAGCCGGGCACCGAGCGCAAGATCCCGGCCCAGCTGGTCACGCTGGCCATGGGCTTCACCGGCACGGACCGGGAGAACGGCCTGGTCGAGCAGTTCGGCCTGGAGCTGGACGAGCGGGGCAACATCGCCCGCGACGCCGACTTCCAGACCAATGTGCCCGGCGTGTTCGTCGCCGGTGACGCGGGCCGCGGCCAGTCGCTCATCGTCTGGGCGATCGCCGAGGGCCGGTCCGCCGCACGGGCCTGCGACCGGTACCTGACCGGGGCCAGCGACCTGCCGGCGCCGATCCGCCCGACCGACCGGGCCCTGGCGGTCTGACGGCCCTGTCGGGCCGACACCCGCACAACCCCCATAAGCGTCCCGCACAAAGGCGTGCGGAACACTGACGGCGCCTGCCTCCCGTCCCCGACCGGACACTGGGCAGGCGCCGTCGCACGTCCGGACGCGCTACGGCCGGGGTGTCAGCCGCTGTCGGCAACCCGGCCCGAGAAAGTCAGCCGCTGTCGGCAACCCGGCCCGAGAAAGTCAGCCGCTGTCGGCAACCCGGCCGGAGAACAGGCGCTCCACGGGCTCCGGTCCGGTGAGCAGGACGGCCGCCACCACCGTCTCCACCAGCGGACCCGGCATCGCATGCCGGCCCAGCTCCACGAAGGCGACGGCCAGATCGGCGGGGCGACGCCCCAGCCCGCCGTACTCCTCGGGCACCGCGAGCCCGAACACCCCCGCCTCCGCGAGGCGGACCCACAGCTTGCGGCCGCCCTCCCGTTCGCCGCGGCTCCAGTCCCGTATCACCGCCGGGGTGCCGGCCGCGGTGAGCAGGGCGTCCAGCGAGGCGGCGAAGGCGCGTTGCTCCGGGTCGGGGAGGAAGCGCATCAGCGGCGTCCCTTCGGCAGGCCGAGCAGCCGCTCGGCGATGATGTCGCGCTGGATCTCATTGGTGCCCGCGTAGACGGGGCCGGCCAGGGCGAAGACGTACCGCTCGGCCCACTCGCCCTCCGCGAACTCTCCTCCCGGGCCCAGCAGATCGAGCGCCGTCTCCTGCACGGAGAGGTCGTACTCGGACCAGAACACCTTGTTCAGGCTGGTCTCGGGGCCCACCCGTTCGCCGTCCAGGAGCCGGGAGGCGGTGGCGTACCCGGCGAGCTGATACGCGCGGGCGCCGATCAGGGCGTCGGCCACCCGTTGCCGGGCCCAGGAGGGGCTGCCGTGCGAGCGCCACAGCTCCCGCAGGGCCCGCGCGGCGGCGAGATAGCGGCCGGGGGAGCGCAGCATCAGGCCGCGCTCGCCGGCCGCGGTGGACATCGCGATCCGCCAGCCCTCGCCCGGCGCGCCGATCACGTCCCGGTCCGGCACGAACACGCCGTCCAGGATCAGCTCCGCGAAGGCCGGCCTGCCGTCCAGGCGGGCGATCGGACGCACCGTCACCCCCGGGGCGCGCAGGCCGAACATCAGGTACACCAGGCCCAGATGGGGTCGCGGGGCGTCCGGATCGCTGCGGAACAGCCCGAAGGCGGCGTCGGCGAAGGCCGCCCGCCGCCTCACCCCCGAGGAGGCGGGCGAGACCGCCCGCACCCTGCTGGCGGCGGCCCGAGACCCGGAGCCGGTGTACGGAGCCCGCTGACCGGGGGCCACTGACCAGGGCCCACTGCGCAAGGCGCACGGACTGAGGCGCACGGACCGGGGCACCTGCCGGGGCCGGCCCCCGTCACCGCCTCAGGTGTCGGGGCCGCCCCCCGTCACCGTCTCACGTGTCGCACTCCAGCACCGTCCGGCACAGCCCGCAGCGGGCCCGCACCCGGCCCCGGACCGGGATCCGGATGCGCTGGTGGCAGGTCGGGCACGGGAAGGACACCCGCAGCGGGCCGTGGCTGTCCGGGGTGAACGCGTACGGCGCGTCGGCGCGGGACGGCGCGGCGCCGGGAAGGTCCTGGGCGTGCCGGCGGTCGCGGGCGTAGCGGCGGCGGCCCGCCCAGCCCGCCGCCGTCAGCGGGGGTTGCTGCTCGTCGCGGCGGGCCAGCGCCAGGCCCTTGCCGTACGCCTCGTACGCCTGCGGGCTGGTGAACCACACCGCGGGGTCCTCGCCGATCAGCAGCGACCGCTTGGCCAGCACGTACCCGAACTCCTCCGGGGTGAGATACCCCAGCTTCTGCGAGGACGCCCCGTCCTCCCGGAACGCGTCCAGCAGCAGCCAGCCCGCGCCCAGATAGGTCGCCGCGGTGTCGGTGAGGATCTCGTTGTCCCGCGTGCCGGGGAACGACAGCCCCAGGCGGTGCAGATACACATGCATCACCTCGTGCGCGAGGGCCGCCCCGATGTCCCGCCGGTGCGTGCGGAATCGGTCGTTCAGCTCCACGAAGTACTCGGGGCCGGAGGTGAGTTCGATGTTCGCCGCATGCGTCATCTCGCGGAAGCAGACCACCAGCCGCGCGTCCGGCAGCCGGTAGTGCCGCACGATCTCCCGCGCCACCCGGTGCGCGCCCAGATGCAGGTCGTCCACGTCGGAGAAGGCCACGTCCGCCGGGGCGACGCTGGTGTCGAAGGTGCGGATCGTCTCGTACGACAGGCGCCGGTACAGCGCGGTGACGGCCGCCCGCACCGTCTGGAGATGTGGGTAGCCGTGCTCGACCGGTCCGCCGTTCGCCACGCCTCACCCCCGGACGCCTGAACCCGTCTTCCACTGTACGGGCCGTCCGCCCGCCCGCACCGGAGGCGAGCGGCGCGGGCCGTTACCAGGTGATGAGACGGCCCGCTGCCGGGCGCCCCGTGCGCCGTAGGCTGGCCCACCATGACCACCAGCAACACCGGTTCCCCGGCCGGCGGGATCGACCCGGCCGTGCAGGAGGAGCTCACCCGGCTGCGGGACAGCATCGACAACATCGACGCGGCCGTCGTCCACATGCTCGCCGAGCGCTTCAAGTGCACCCAGCAGGTCGGCCGGCTCAAGGCCGAGCACCGGCTGCCGCCCGCCGACCCGGCCCGCGAGGCCCGCCAGATCGCCCGGCTGCGCGCCCTCGCCGAGGACGCCAAGCTCGACCCGGCCTTCGCCGAGAAATTCCTCAACTTCATCGTGGCGGAGGTGATCCGCCACCACGAACGGATCGCCGACGACACCCTCAACGGCTCGGCCCGCACCGGCGGCCGGCCCCGCACACCCGCCCCGGGGGAGTGACAGGGCGGCCCGCGCGCGGCATGCTGCTGTGCACTCCCCGTCAGCCGACGAGCACCACGCGTCAGCCCCAGGGGATGCCCGCACCCCCGAGGACAGCACACACGGTCCAGGCCCGGTCCACCAGCCGGACCGCACACCGGTCCCTTACGAGGAGGGACGGTCCGCCATGCAGCCGGATGCCCGCATCCTCATCGTCGACGACCACAAGGACAGCCTCTACGCACTGGAGAGCGCCCTGGCCCCGCTGGGCCATCCGCTGGGCCGGGCCACCACCGGCGACGAGGCCCTCAAGCAGATCCTGCGCGGGAACGTGGGCCTGCTGCTCCTCGACGTCCGGGTGCCCGGCGCCGGCGGTCTGGAGGTCGTGCGCTACACGCGGCGCCTGGAACAGACCCAGCACATCCCCGTGATGCTGCTCACCGCCTTCGGCCGCGACCCGGAGCTGAGCGCCGCCGCCCAGGGCCTCGGCGTCGCCGACCTCGTCGCCAAACCCGTCGACCCCTGGATCCTGCGCCTCAAGGCCGGCCATCTGTACCGGGCGTACCGGCAGCGGCGGGCCCTGGAGCGCGAGATCCTCGAACTGCGCGCCCAGCTGCACGCCGCGCACACCGACCGGCTGGAACGCGACCGGACCTGAGCCGTCCGCCGCCGCCCGCCCCCGGCGCGGAGGGACAAAGGGGTGTGAACCGATCCGCCTCTGTGCCGGGAAAGCGACATCAGGCAGCATGGCCTGCATGTCCGTACTGACGCGCGACGAAGCGCAGAACCGTGCACAGCTCCTCGACGTCCACCGCTACACCGTCGAACTCGATCTGACCACCGGCGACGAGACCTTCGGCTCCCGCACCCTGATCCGGTTCACCGCACGCACGGACGCGGACACCTTCGTCGAGGTCAAGCCCCACGAGCTGCGCTCCGTCACCCTCGACGGCGAGCCGCTGGACACCGGCAGCCTCGACGGCAACCGGCTGCCGCTGAAGAACCTCACCGAGGGCGAGCACGAGCTGCGCGTCGACGCCGTGATGCGCTACTCCCGCACCGGCGAGGGCATGCACCGCTTCACCGACCCCACCGACGGGGAGACCTACGTCTACACCCAGATGTTCCTGGACGACGTGCAGCGGGTCTTCGCCGCCTTCGACCAGCCGGACCTCAAGGCCGTCTTCGAGCTGACGGTGAAGGCACCCGAGCACTGGACCGTCCTCGCCAACGGCATCACCGAGCACACCGGCGACGGCCTGTGGCGGGCCGCCGCCACCCCCCGCATCTCCACCTACCTCGTCGCCGTCGCCGCCGGCCCCTGGCACTCCGTGCGCACCGAGCACCGGGGCCTGCCCTTCGGCATCCACTGCCGCCGCTCGCTCGCCCCCCACCTCGACGCGGACGCCGAGGAGATCCTCGGCATCACCCGGGCCTGCTTCGACCGCTACCACGAGAAGTTCACCGAGCCGTACCCGTTCGACTCCTACGACCAGGCCTTCGTCCCCGAGTTCAACGCGGGCGCCATGGAGAACCCGGGCCTGGTCACCTTCCGCGACGAGTTCGTCTACCGCTCCGCCGTCACCGACACCGAGCGGCAGACCCGCGCCATGGTCATCGCGCACGAGATGGCCCACATGTGGTTCGGCGACCTGGTCACCCTCAAGTGGTGGGACGACATCTGGCTCAACGAGTCCTTCGCCGAGTACATGGGCTACCGGACCACCGCCGAGGCCACCCGCTTCACCGGCCCGTGGACCGAGTTCGGCGTCACCCGCAAGGCCTGGGGCTACGACGCCGACCAGCGCCCCACCACCCACCCCGTCGCACCCGAGGCGGTCCACGACACCGCCTCCGCCCTCCTCAACTTCGACGGGATCTCCTACGCCAAGGGCGCCAGCGCCCTGCGGCAGCTGGTGACCTGGCTCGGCGAGGAGGACTTCCTCGCCGGCATCAACACCCACTTCGCCCGGCACCGGTTCGGCAACGCCACGCTCGCCGACTTCATCGACTCCCTCGCCTCGGCCACCGACCGCGACGTGCACGCCTGGGCCGACGCCTGGCTGCGCACCACCGGCGTCGACACGCTCACCGCCGCCGTCGACGCCGTGCCCGGCCGGTGGACCCTCGCCCTGGACCGCGACGGCAGCCGCCCGCACCGGGTGACCGTCGGCGTGTACGACCGCGACCTCGGCGACGGGCGCACCCTGGTGCTGCGCGAGCGTTACGAGACCGACGTGCCGCCCGCCGCCGAGCCCGAGCCGCGCCCCGGCACCCGGCCCGCCCTGGTCGTCCCCAACGACCTGGACCTGACCTACGCCAAGGTCCGCCTCGACGAGACCTCCCTGGAGACCGCCCTGCGCGGCCTGTCGGGCATCCCGGACGCGCTCACCCGGGCCGTCGTCTGGAACAGCCTGCGCGACATGGTCCGCGACGGCGAACTGGCCCCCTCCGACTACCTGGCCACCGCCTCGGCCCACCTGCCCGAGGAGACCGACCTCGCGCTGGTGCAGGGCGTCCTCGCCTTCGCCGCCGGGCACATCGCCGACCGGTACCTGGAGCCGAAGGAGCGGCCCACCGCGCTGAGCGCCCTCACCTCGCTGTGCCGGGACGTCATCCGCCGCACCGAGGACGGCGACCACCCCGGCCTGCGGCTGATCGCGGTACGGCACTTCATCTCCGCCGCCGCCCACCCCGACACCATCGCCGCCTGGCTCGCCGAGGGCACCGTGCCGGGCGGGCCCGAGCTGGACCCGGAGCTGCGCTGGCGCATCCTCGCCCGGCTCGCCGTGCTCGGCGCCACGGACGAGGCCGCCATCGCCGCCGAACTGGAACGCGACCCCAGCGCCACCGGCCAGGAGGGCGCCGCCCGCTGCCGGGCCGCCCTGCCCGACGAGGACGCCAAGGCCCGCGCCTGGGAGACGATGTTCCACTCCGACGAGGTGTCCAACTACCAGTTCACCGCGACCGCCCAGGGCTTCTGGCAGCCCGAGCAGGCCGACCTGGTCCGCCCCTATGTGGCCCGCTACTACCAGGACGCAGTGAAGCTCGCCGCCCGGCGCGGCCCCGCCATCGCCGTCGCCACCGGACGCTGGGCCTTCCCCGTCCACGAGGTCGACCCGGACCATCTGGAGCTCGGCGAGCGGTGCCTGCGCGAGCACGACCCGGTCCCCGCCCTGCGCCGCACGCTCGCCGACCAGCTCGACGACCTCGCCCGCGCGCTGCGGGTCAGGCAGGCGTAGCGAGAACCGGGGCCGGGCGACGTATCCCCGGCCCCGGTTCGCTCGTTGGGTTCGTCGGGCGCGGCACACCGGCCGCGCACCCGCGGGAGAAGTCCCGTGCCGCGTCCGGGAGGACAGCCCATGCGACGGCCACCCCCACCGCGATGTCCTTCATGCCCCCCGGGCACCTCCCCTCAGGAACCGGCGCGGTGCTCAGCGTAGGGAAACCCGGCCGGCCTCCCCGGCGACGTTCACCGCATCTGCCAGGAAGGAACCCCCGTTGACCACGCCACTCCGCGACCTCGTCGGCATCGGCATCGGCCCCTTCAACCTCTCCCTCGCCGCCCTCGCCCACCCCCTGACCGGGCTCGACGCCGTCTTCTACGACCAGCGCCCCGAGTTCACCTGGCACCCCGGCCTGCTCCTCGACGACGCCACCGTCCAGGTGCCGTTCCTCGCCGATCTGGTCACCCTCGCCGACCCCACCAGCCCCTTCAGCTTCCTCAACCACCTGAGGGACCGCGAACGCCTCTACCCGTTCTACTTCGCCGAGACGTTCCACATCCGCCGCACCGAGTACGACGCCTACTGCCGCTGGGTCGCCGGGCGGCTGCCCGCCCTGCGCTTCGGCCACCAGGTGGACGCGGTGCGCTGGAACGCCGAACGCGAGCTGTTCGAGGTGGACTTCACCCAGCTCGGCGCCGACGGCGAGGCCGAGGCCCTGGGCCGCACCCACACCCGCAACGTCGTCCTCGGCGTCGGCACCGAACCCCATGTGCCCGACCCGCTCAAGCCCCTGGTGGACGCCCCCCGTGTGCTGGTGATCCACTCCGACGACTACCTCGCCCACCGCGACGCGCTGCTCGCCGCGGGCCACGTCACCGTCGTCGGCACCGGGCAGTCCGGCGCCGAGGTCTTCCAGGACCTGCTGCGCCGGCGCCCCGCCGGCCGGGAACGGCTGCACTGGATCGGCCGCACCGGGGCGTTCGCGCCCATGGAGTACTCCAAGCTGGGCCTGGAGCACTTCACCCCGGACCACACCCGCTACTTCCACGCGCTGCCCGAGGAGGTCAGGGACCGGCTGGTGCCCGCCCAGTGGCAGCTGCACAAGGCCATCGACGCCGGCACCATCGCCGCCATCCACGACGAGCTCTACCGGCGCACCCTCGGCGGCGGCTGGCCCGACACCGTCCTCACCCCCGGCGTCCGGGTGCGCACCGCCGGACGCCTCGGCACCGCGCAGATCGAACTCCATCTGGAGCACGTCCAGCAGGGCACCCGCTCACGCCTGACCACGGACGCCGTGGTCCTCGCCACCGGCCACCGGCCGCGCACCCTGGACCGCCTCCTGGCCGGCCTCGACCCGTATCTGCGCCGCGACGGCAGCGGCCGCCCGTGCGTCGACGAAAGCTTCCGCCTGGTCCTGGACCCGTCCGTCACCGGCGCCGTCCATGTCCAGAACGCCGAGATCCACACGCACGGCGTCGGCGCCCCCGACCTCGGGCTGGCCGCCTGGCGCAGCGCCGTCATCCTCAACTCCCTGACCGGCAGGGAGGTCTACCCGATGCCGGCCCGCACCGCCTTCACCACCTTCGGACTGTCACCGGAGAGACGGCAGGTCCCGCCCGCCCGGGGCGAGGCCGTACGGCTCACCCCGCTGGCGGACGGGACCTGAGGAAGGGGGATCCGGCGCGGACGGTCAGAACACCGGCGTGCCGTCCCGCGTCAGCCGCCAGTCCACCGAGGCGAAGTCCTTCGGGTCCAGCACGCCCTTGGCCGTCACCCACTCCGCGATCCGGGTGCGGATCTCGGTCGACTCCGACCACAGCTCGGGAGCCGAGGCCACATGCGGGAAGGCGCCGCCGCCGTTGGCCCGGTAGTTGTTCACCGCGAACACGAACTGCTGCTCGTCGTCCAGCGGGGCACCGTCGAAGGAGAGGTTCTTGATCCGTGAGCCGGCCGGCTGGGCGATGTCGATGTCGTAGGTCAGCCCGGAGACGTAGTCGTAGTTGTAGTCCGGACGGCCGTTCGCGTTGGTCAGCTTGTCCACGTCCACCGGGGCGCCGGGCGCCGTCTGCACGAAGTACTCGGCGGAGTACTCCAGGTACGCCCGCACCTGCGCGCCCGTCATCAGCTTGGCGACCAGGGTGTTGTCGTACACGTACAGGCTCGACAGGTCCCGGATGGTCACCTCGCCGGCCGGGATCTCGGAGGTGCGCGAGAACGGCGACGCCTGCGAGAGCACCGGCAGCGAGGCGTGCTCGGTGCCGGCCAGCGCGGCCCGGACGACGTCCTCCTGCACCTTGGTGATCAGGTCGACGATCGGCGCGTCCTTGTAGCGGGCCTCGACCGTGGTCAGCGTCTCGGTGGCGGTGCCGACCACCTGGTTGACGTACTCGACGACCTTGCGGTGCTCGTCGGTGAGCAGCTTGGTGATCCGCGGGTCGTCCTCGACCGTGCGGGAGTCCCGCAGGGAGGCCTTCACCGACTCGACCTGCCAGCGGCCCCGCTCGAAGACCAGCTCGAAGTCGAAGAGGGTGAGCCGCTCGGCGAAGCACAGCGGCTCCGACAGCACGACCTCCTTGCCGGTCTTCTCGTTCACCACCCGCATCTCGGGGATCTCGGTATGCGCGTGCCCGACCAGGATCGCGTCGATGCCGGGCACCTGCCGGGCCACGTTCGCCGCCGCGTTCTCCACGTGCGGCAGCTGGTCCCCGTAGGAGGAGGTGCCCGACGTCCCGGAGTGCGCCGACACCACCACGACGTCCGCGCCCATCGACCGCAGCCTCGGCACCCACTCGGCCGCCTGCTCCTCCAGGCCCGGGAACGTCAGCTTGCCCTGCACATAGGCCTTGTCCCAGATCGCGATGCCCGGGTTCGTCAGGCCCAGCACCGCCACCTTCAGCGGCGGCGCGCCCTTCACCCGGAAGGTCTTGATGAAGTACGGCGGGAACGCCGGCCGCAGCGTCTTCGCGTCCAGCGCGTTCGCCCCGAGGAGCGGGAAGTCGCACTGCTCCTCGAACTTGCGCAGGGTGTCGATGCCGTAGTTGAACTCGTGGTTGCCGAGCGCCACCGCGTCGTACCCGATGGCGTTCATCGCCTGGGCCATCGGATGCACCGGGCCGCCCTCGGCGGTGATCGGGTCGACCTTGGCGTAGTAGTAGGTCAGCGGGGTGCCCTGGATGGTGTCGCCCGCGTCCAGCAGCAGCGTGTTGCCGGGGCCCTTCTCCTCGCGGACCTGGTTCACCAGCGTGGAGATCCGGGCCAGGCCCTGGGCGTTGCCGTCCTTGTCGGTGTACTCCGCGTCCTTGTAGTAGTCCCAGTTGAAGACGTGCCCGTGCAGGTCGGTGGTGCCCATCACGGTCAGCGCGTACCGCTTGGGCCGCTTCTTGCCGTGCCCCGCCTCTGCGGCCGCCGCCGGGGAGGCCTGCACGGCCGCGGCCAGCGCCACCCCTGCTCCCGTCACGGCGGACCTCTCCAGGAACTTCCGGCGGTTCAACGGCATGTCAGCTTCCCCTCGTGCAGCGGTCACTCGGACGGTCCACGTCGCAACGCGCGTAGACACGTCCGCAGATTCTGACCTGAACACGCCCATCCGCAACAGTCCCCTCACATTGCGATCCGGTGACCGGCACACTGGCCCCATGACGGCCACCCCCTACGGCACCCCCGAGACCCCCCACCTCACCGTCCGCGGCGAGGCCGACCTCGACGTGGCCCCCGAGCTCGCCGGCATCGGCATCACCCTCACCGTCCGGGGCCGCGAGCGCCGCGGCGCCCTGGACGACCTCACCCGCCGCAACGCCTCGGTCCTCGAGCTGATCAAGAGCCACGGCGAGGCCGTGGAGCGCCTGGAGACGGGCTCCCTCACCGTCGCCCCCGAACTAACCCGGCACGGCCGCAGCGAACGCGTCCGCACCTACCACGGCACCGTCCGTCTCACCGCCGAACTGGGCGACTTCGCCGCCCTCGGGGAACTGGTCACCCGCCTCGCGGATCTGGAGCTCACCCGCGTCGACGGCCCCTGGTGGGCGCTGCGCCCGGACTCCCCGGCGTACGCCGGGGCCCGCCGGCAGGCGGTGCACGACGCCGTGCAGCGCGCCCGCGCCTACGCCGAGGCCCTCGGCACCTCCCTGGCCGCCCTCATCGAGCTGTCCGACACCGGCACGGAGCTGCCCCGTCCGCCCGCCTTCGCCGCCCGCGGCATGGAACCGGCCGCGTTCGCCGGGGAGGCCGCGCCCCCGCCACTCGACCTCGAACCCCAGCGCCAGCACCTGCACGCCGAGGTCACCGCCCGCTTCACCATGCAGCCGCCAAAGCTGTGAGCCGCTGACGGCAGCCTCCGGGCGAAGAGGCGCCTGTGCGGACGCCTCCTAGAACCGCCTTTCGAATTCAATTCCTGTCAACAGCCCTTCATCGCCCGTCCGTTGGCCGGCCACGCGCAACTCCCTGACTACCCATCGGTAAGCCATAGGCTCAGCCCATGCGCCGAGCGAAAATCGTCTGCACACTGGGGCCCGCCACCGACTCCTACGACCGGATCAAAGCGCTGGTCGACGCGGGGATGGACGTCGCCCGCTTCAACCTCAGCCATGGCACGCACGCCGAGCACGAGGCGCGGTACCGCCACGTCCGCAAGGCGTCCGACGAGACCGGCCGCAGCGTCGGCGTCCTCGCCGACCTTCAGGGTCCGAAGATCCGCCTCGGTCGTTTCGCCGAAGGTCCGGTACTGCTTGAACGCGGCGACACCTTCACCATCACCGCCGAGGACGGCGTGGAGGGCGACCGCCACCTCTGCGGCACCACCTACGCGGGGCTCGCCGAGGACGTCACTCCCGGTGAGCGCATCCTCGTCGACGACGGCAAGGTCACCCTCAAGGTCACCGAGGTCGACGGCCCCCGGGTGCGCACCACCGTGCTCGAGGGCGGCGTGATCTCCGACCACAAGGGCCTCAACCTGCCCGGCGTCGCGCTCTCCGTCCCCGCGCTGTCCAAGAAGGACGAGGACGATCTGCGCTGGGCGCTGAGGACCGGCTTCGACCTGGTCGCCCTGTCCTTCGTCCGCTCCGGACGGGACATCAGGGACGTCCACCGGGTCATGGACGAGGAGGGCCGCCGCCTCCCCGTCATCGCCAAGACCGAGAAGCCGCAGGCCGTGGAGAACATCGACGAGATCGTGGCCGCCTTCGACGGCCTGATGGTCGCCCGCGGGGACCTCGGCGTGGAGATGCCGCTGGAGCAGGTGCCCATCGTGCAGAAGCGCGCGATCAAGCTGGCCAAGCGCAACGCCAAGCCGGTGATCGTCGCGACCCAGATGCTGGACTCGATGATCGACAGCGCCCGCCCCACCCGCGCCGAGGCCTCCGACGTGGCCAACGCGGTCATCGACGGCACGGACGCGGTGATGCTCTCCGGCGAGACCAGCGTCGGCAAGCACCCGGTGGAGACGGTCCGCACCATGGCGAAGATCGTGGCGGCGGCCGAGGAGGACATCCTCGCCAAGGGCCTGCCGCCGCTGACCGAACGCAACAAGCCCCGCACCCAGGGCGGGGCGGTGGCCCGTGCGGCGGCGGAGATCGGCGACTTCCTGGGCGCGAGGTTCCTGGTCGCCTTCACACAGTCCGGCGACACGGCCCGCCGGATGTCCCGCTACCGCTCGCCCATCCCGCTGCTGGCCTTCACCCCGGAGCCGGCCACCCGCTCGCAGCTCAGCCTGTCGTGGGGAGTGGAGACGTTCCTCGGCCCGCACGCGGACTCGACGGACGCCATGGTCGACCAGGTGGACGAGCTGCTCAGCCAGTACGGACGCTGTGACCGGGGGGACGTGGTGATCATCACGGCGGGCTCACCGCCGGGGGTGACGGGCTCCACCAACATGGTCCGCGTTCACCGGATCGGCGAAGACGACAACCCCTGAGCGGCGACCTTGGAAACCGGAGGAAAAGTACCCCGGGTCGGATTCGAACCGACGCTGTATGGTGTTTGAGACCATTGCCTCTACCGCTGGGCTACCGGGGCTCCCTTTGAAACGAAGGCCGGCGGTCACCCGCCGTGCCCCCACCTTATCGCAGCTGGGTACGCTCTTGTCAGCAGTATCTGCCTGCCCCGCACCTAGGAGCTCACGTGAGTGCCCCCGAGTCGCCCCAGCCAGTGGACGTGCCCGAAGACGACAAGTCGCACGTGCCTCCCATGACGACCCGCGTCGTCATCGCCGAGGACGAGGCGCTGATCCGGCTCGACCTCAAAGAGATGCTGGAGGAGGAGGGCTACACCGTCGTCGGGGAGGCGGGCGACGGCGAGCAGGCCATCGAACTGGCCCGTGAGCACCGGCCCGACCTGGTGATCCTCGATGTGAAGATGCCCAAGCTGGACGGCATCTCCGCGGCGGAGAAGATCGCCGAGGAGCGGATCGCCCCGGTGCTGATGCTGACCGCGTTCTCCCAGCGCGACCTGGTGGAGCGGGCCCGCGACGCCGGTGCGATGGCGTACCTGGTCAAGCCGTTCAGCAAGAGCGACGTGGTGCCCGCGATCGAGATGGCCGTCTCGCGGTTCACGGAGCTGAAGGAGCTGGAGCGCGAGGTCGCGGACCTGAGCCAGCGGCTGGAGACCCGCAAGCTGGTGGACCGCGCCAAGTCGGTGCTGCAGACGCAGTACGGGCTGACCGAGCCGGCCGCGTTCCGCTGGATCCAGAAGACGTCCATGGACCGGCGGATGTCCATGCAGCAGGTGGCGCAGGCGGTCATCGACGACGCCGAGGAGAAGAAGGCGTCGAAGGGCTGAGCGCCCCACGAGGGAACGAAGGGCTGAGCTCCCCACGACGGAACGAAAGGCTGAGCCCACGCACCCGGAACCGAGGACGACGCGAGCGGCCCGCGCCCCCGAGGGGGACGCGGGCCGCTCGCGTATGCGGCTGCCGCCGGCCTCAGTCCTCGCCGAGGTACGCCTTGCGCACCGACTCGTCGTGGAGCAGGTCCTGGCCGGAGCCGGTCAGGACGATCTTGCCGACCTCCATCACATGGCCGTGGTCCGCGAGGGACAGCGCGGCCTGGGCGTTCTGCTCGACCAGCAGAATGGTCGTGCCCCGCGACTTCAGCTCGGCGATGGTCGCCATGATCTTCTGCATCATGATCGGCGACAGACCCATCGAGGGCTCGTCGAGCATCAGCAGCTTCGGCTGGGACATCAGCGCCCTGCCCATGGCGAGCATCTGCTGCTCACCGCCGGAGAGGGTGCCCGCGGCCTGCTTGCGGCGCTCCCCGAGGATGGGGAACAGGTCGTAGGCGTGCTGGATGTCCTTCTCGATGCCCGCCTTGTCGTTGCGCAGGAAGGCACCGAGGCGCAGGTTGTCCTCGATGGTCATGCGCGGGAAGATGTGCCGCCCCTCCGGGGAGTGGGCGAGACCGCGGGAGACGATCTCGTGGGCGGGCACCTTCTTCAGCGACTTGCCGTTGAACTTGATCTGGCCGCCGACCGGCTTCAGCAGACCCGACAGGGTGCGCAGGGTCGTCGTCTTGCCGGCGCCGTTGGTGCCGATGAGGGTGACCACTTCACCGGCCTCGACCTTGAACGAGATCCCCTTGACGGCTTCGATCTTGCCGTAGGCGACCCGGAGGTCCTCGACTTCGAGAAGTGCGGTCATCGGTCGTTCTCCTTGGCGGGCGCGGTCTCCGTGGCGGCCTCGGCCGCGGCCTCGGCGGCCTCGACCTCGGCAGCTTCCGCGGCGCCGGGGTCGTTCGCGAGGGGTTCTCCCAGGTAGGCGGCGATCACCCGCTCGTCGCTCTGCACGGTGGCGGCGTCGCCCTCGATCAGCTTCTTGCCCTGGACGAGCACGGCGACGCGGTCACAGAGGTTCATGATGAACCGCATGTCGTGCTCGATGACGAGGACGGCGATGCCCTTGTCGCGGATGGCGAAGATCAGCTCCTCGGCCGCCCGCGTCTCCTGCGGGTTCATGCCGGCCGTGGGCTCGTCGAGGAGCAGCAGGCCCGGCTCGCTGGCCAGCGCCCGCGCGATCTCCAGCTTGCGCTGCTCGCCGTAGGGGAGGTTGCGGGCCAGGTGGTCCGCCTTGCCCGCCAGGCCCACGAACTCCAGCAGCTCCATGGCCCGGGCGCGGCTGGCCGCCTCCGCCTTGTGGAAGCCGGGGCCGCGCAGCAGCGCCGACCACAGGCCCTCCTTGGTGCGGGTGTGGCGGCCGACGAGCACGTTCTCCAGGACCGTCATGTTGGCGAACAGACGGATGTTCTGGAAGGTGCGCGCGATGCCGGCGGCGGTGACCTTGAACGACTTGGGCGGCAGGATCTGGCCCTTGTAGCGGACCTCGCCCTCGGTGGGGATGTACAGGCCGGTCAGGCAGTTGAAGAAGGTCGTCTTGCCGGCGCCGTTGGGGCCGATGAGGCCGACGATCTCGCCGGCGTTCACGGTGAGGTCGACCTCGCTGACGGCGGTGAGGCCGCCGAAGCGCATGGTCACACCGCGGGCGTCGAGGACGGGCTCGCCGGGGGTGGCGCCGGTGGGCGCGCTCTTGGTGGTGGTGTCGGTGGTCATCGTGGTCAGGCCCCTGCCTTGCTGAGGACTGTCGGCGCTTGTGCCTCTTCGTGGAATTCGAGCTGGCGACGCCGGTTCGGGATGAGGCCCTCCGGTCGGTAGCGCATCAGCAGCACGAGCGCGAGGCCGAAGGCGAAGAGCTGGTAGTCGCCGAGGAACTGGAGCTTGGCCGGGATCAGGTAGAGCAGGGCCGCGCCGACCAGCGGTCCGCTGATGGTGCCCATGCCGCCGAGGACGACCGCGGCGAGCAGGAAGGCACTGTTGGGCGGGACCACGTGGGCGAACTGGTACTGCTCCGGCGTCACCGTGTAGGTGACGTGCGCCTGGACGGTGCCCGCGAGACCGGCGAGCGTGGCGCCGAGGGCGAAGGCGATCAGCTTGACGCGGAAGCCGTTGATGCCCATGGCGAGCGCGGCGGTCTCGTCCTCGCGGATCGCCACCCAGGCGCGGCCGATGCGGGAGTCGCTGCTGCGCCGGAAGACGACGACCACGACCAGCGTGATGAGCAGCATCAGCAGGAAGTAGTTGGCGAACCGGGCGATGGTGAACCCGCCGATGGTGTGCTCCTGGCCGAAGTCGAACCCGAGGATGTTGAGGTTCGGGATCGAGGAGATGCCGTTGGAGCCGTTGGTGATGTCGGGTCCGGAGGTGCCGTCCATGTTGAGGACGGCGATGCGGAAGATCTCACCGAAGCCGAGGGTCACGATGGCCAGGTAGTCGCCGCGCAGCCGCAGCGTCGGCGCACCGATGATCACGCCGAACACCATGGCGACCGCCGCGCCGATCAGCGCGCTCGCCCAGAACGGCAGGTGGAAGTCGAACGGGCTGGAGGGGCTGCCGGAGACCATGGCGGCGGCGTAGGCGCCGACACCGAGGAAGGCGACGTAACCGAGGTCGAGCAGGCCGGCCAGACCGACCACGATGTTCAGGCCGAGGGCGACCGTGGCGAAGATCAGGATGTAGACGCCGATCGTCGCGTACTGGTCGTCGGACTGGGTGAAGGGGAACGCGGCCGCCGCGACGAACGCACCGATCAGGGTGACGTTGCGGTGCTTGGCGGTGATGGCGGAGACCCGGCTGATCAGCCCGGCCTTGAAGAGGGCGGCGAAGCCGAAGCCGGCGATGATCAGGAAGCCGACGAACAGCTCGTCGTACTCGGTGCCGATGCCGTAGGTGAAGACGAGCAGACCGACGGCCATGGCGGCCACGATCACCAGGATCTCGGCGAAGCCGGGGAGCTTGCGCGTCGGCGCCTTGACGGGCCCGGTCGCGAACGCCGCCTTGATGACGGCGCCCTGGTGGCGCGCCTTGTGGCGGAACTGCTCCCAGCCGGTGTCCTCCGGGTCGAAGGGGTCCGGGGCCGGCCGCTCGAACGGCAGGGCGAGGGCGCCGAGCAGGGCGAGCAGGGTGACGACGGCCACGACGTAGCCGCCCGGCTCCAGGTTCACCACGCCGCCGAGCTGCACGCTGATCGCGATGACCGTGTACCAGGCGGTGACGAAGGTGCCGAGCGCGGCCAGCTTGAGCGCGCTGTCCGCGCCGGCCGGGACGAGCCAGCGCAGTCCCTTGATGCTGTAGGAGGCGAGGCCGAACAGCGCGGTGAGGCCGCCGCCGACCAGGACCAGGACCTGCAGTCCGCCCGGGTAGCCGTAGACGGTGAGGTCACCGGGGAACGCGGCGGTCCAGGTCCAGGCGAGGAAGGTGGAGATGACGGAGAGCACGCCGCCGGCGGTGGCCAGGGCGCGGCCGGTGCTCTCGGGGAGGCCGACCAGACCCCTGGGCGCAGCGGCGGTGGGGGTGTCGGGGGTCTTGGCTGCTGTGGTCTGTGTGGTCATCGGTGTCACGCCCTGTCCGCGACTCGCTCACCGAGCAGACCTTGAGGCCTGAACAGGAGCACGAGGATGAGGAGAACGAAGGCCCAGACGTTCGCCCAGGACTGGCTGCCGAACTGGTCCATGCCGGGGATGTCGGCGATGTAGGCCGTGGACAGCGCCTCGGCGACACCGAGCACGAGTCCGCCGAGCATCGCTCCGTAGATGTTGCCGATGCCTCCGAGGACCGCGGCGGTGAAGGCCTTCAGGCCGAGGATGAAGCCCATGCGGAACTGGACCTGGCCGTACTTCAGGCCGTAGGCGACGGCGCCGACGGCGGCGAACACGGCACCGAGGGCGAACGCGACCACGATGATGCGGTCGGTGTTGATGCCCATCAGCTTGGCGGTGTCCGGGTCCTGGGCGGTGGCCTGCATGCCGCGGCCGGTGCGCGTCTTCATCACGAACCAGGCCAGGACGGCCATGCTCAGGGGGGCCACGACAAACAGGAAGATGTCGCCGGTCTGGATGGTGACACTGCCGATCTCGAAGGGGCCGCCCTCGATCTGCGGGAAGTTCAGGGAGTCCTCACCGCCGGGGTACCAGGCCCAGATGGCCTGCTGCAGGGCCAGCGAGAGACCGATGGCCGTGATGAGCGGGGCCAGACGCGGGGCGCCCCGCAGGGGGCGGTAGGCGAATCGTTCCGCTCCCACGGCGACCAGGACGGAGACGAGGACGCCCGCGAGGAGCATCAGGGGCAGGGCCACCCACATCGACGTGCCGTCGGGCAGCACGTACAGGTAGACGGTGAGGGCACCGAAGCCACCCACCATGAATATCTCGCCGTGGGCGAAGTTGATGAGCTGGACGATGCCATAGACCATTGTGTAGCCGATGGCGACCAGCCCGTACATGGATCCCAGTAGCAGGCCGTTGACCAGCTGCTGCGGCAGTTCGTTCACCGCATGTCCTCCGAGACGTTCGGAACAAGTTCGACGGATGGGGCCGGATGCGAGTCCGCGCGGGGCGCCAGTGGTGCAGCGCCCCGCGCGGCCTCTAGTTGGTGCGGGTGAAAGCTCAGCCCGTGTAGGTGCCGGACTTCACGGGCTTCCACTCGCCCTTCTCAACGGCGTAGACGGTGAGCTGCTTGTTGGTGGCGTCACCGAACTCGTCGAACGAGACCTTGCCGGTGACTCCGTCGAAGGAGACGTTCTGCATGGCCTCGGTGACCTTCTCGCGGGCGTTGTCGGGCAGCTTGCCGTCGTTGTCCTCGACGACCTTCTTCACGGCCTCGATGATCGCCCAGGCCGAGTCGTAGGAGTAGCCGCCGTAGGCCTCGTAGGCGTCCTTGTAGCCCGCGGCCTTGTAGTTGGCGATGAACTCCTTGGCGGAGGGCAGCTCCTCCACCGGGGCGCCGACCGAGGTGGCCAGGTCGCCGGAGCCGCTCGGGCCGGCCAGCTTGATGAAGTCGGCGCTGTAGATGCCGTCACCGCCGACCAGCGGGATCTTGGCGCCGGCGGCCTTGATCTGCTTGCTGAGCGGGCCGGCCTGCGGGTACTCGCCGCCGTAGTAGACGACGTCGGCACCCGAGTTCTTGACCTTGGTGGCGACCGCGGAGAAGTCCTTGGTGTCCGGGTCGATGTGGTCGGTGCCCACGACCTTGCCGCCGAGCTTCTTGAACTCCGCGGTGAAGGTGGAGGCGAGGCCGGCGCCGTAGGTCTTCTTGTCGTCGATCACGAAGACCTTGCGCTTCTTGGACTCGTTGTACAGGTACTGCGCGGCGAACGGACCCTGGACGGCGTCCGTGGTCGCGGTGCGGAAGTACGACTTGTACGGGCGCTTCTTGGACTTCTGCCAGTCCGTGCCCTGGGTGAGCGCCGGGTTGGTGTTGGCCGGCGACACCTGGACGAGCTTGGCGTCGTCGAAGACCTTCTGCATGGACTCGGCGACGGACGAGTTCAGCGGGCCGACGACGCCGAGGACGTCCTTGTTGGCCACGAAGGTGGTGGCGTTGGCCTGCCCGGAGGAGGGCTGGGCCTGGTCGTCACGGGCGTCGATCTTGAAGGTGACGCCCTCGACGAACTTCTCCTTGTTGGCGATCTTGGCTGCGAGGTCCGCGGAGTTCTTGATCCCGAGGCCCAGCGCGGACAGGTCGCCGGTCAGCGGCGCGTCCACGCCGATGACCACGGTGGTGCCACCGTTGCCCTTGTCCGAGCCGCCGTCGTCGTCGCGCGAACCGCAGGCGGTAAGGGTGAGAGCTCCCGCCGCCAGCGCGGCGGTGATGGCGATGAGCGAACGTTGACGCACGATCCAGTCCTTTCCCCTGACAGCCGCTTCCCGGTGGAAACGGCCGAGTCGAGCGCCGGGCCGAAGTGACAATCGGGCTCCGCGGTGACTGGCCGTGACTCTAAGCGTGTGTGGGGAACGTGGAGGAGAGTCTGACCAATGCTGTGACGCTCTTGTTATGACACGACGTATTGCAGAGCGGTACTGAGTGGGGGGAACGGAGGAATTCTCGCCGATTTGCCCTGTCCGCATGCTGAGAAACTGCAGGACTGGCAGAGGTCCATCAGGCGTCTCGGCGCTTTTGGTGATTACCGGGAATCGTTGCTACAGGCTACTTGCAGGGCCCCGGAGAGGTCCTGTGCGTAGCGGGGGCCGAGGATGAAGCTGTGCGTCTGTATTGCGCGCGTATTACGTAGAGTTACATCCAGAAAAGGGAGGCCGGCCCCCTGGGGAACTTTCCCGCATTCGGTCACCCGGAGGGTGATCGTGATCTTGCGGGGGGAACCTGCCTTTGTCCGGAAAGGCGTGCGTGGGCTGGAGGTCACGGAAAGTCCCGCGTACGGCTGGGAAATCCGGATCATGGTGACCTCAGGTCCGGATTCGACGCTGAGCAGGGCATCGAACCGGAAGTTCCGTTTCCCTGTTCCAGGGGTCCTGACCTGCGGATTCAGATAGGTGAGGGCGGTGACCTGGGACGGGTACGGCGGCGGTGCGGGCGCGGGCCGTTCGGGCCGCGTGGCGTAGAGGTAGCCGGCGCCGGCCAGGACGGCCGCGGCGGTGAGGGAGGCGAGCGTGGCCCTGCGGTGGCGGGCGAAGACCCGTGCCGGCGGCTCGAGTCGAGGCCGGTGACGGGGCGGCGGCGGGGTGCTGTCCCAGGCCCGGGTGCCCTGCCCCGGCTCCACCGGGCCGACACCGCTCATTGCCACGGCCCTTCGCTCGGCCCGCCGTCCTGATACCGCTCGGCGCAGCCCTGCCGCACCTGACGGTCGATCACTCGCTGTGCGGTTTCCGGTCCCTGACGCTGTACCACGGGCCGGGCGGCCGCCACGGCGTCGCGCAGGATCTCGTACTGCCCGTTGGACAGTCCCATCGACTGGTAGTCGCCGTAGGCGGTGCCGGCGAGCACCTCGCGCGACCAGTGCGTCACGAGCTTGACGCAGACCGCCTCGGCGGAGGTGGCGCTCGGGGACGGCGAGGAGGCGGCGGACGCGGAGGCCGCCCCGGAGCCGGGCGCGGAGGCCGTGCCGGGGCCGGACGTGCCGCAGCCGGCCGCCAGGGCGCCGGAGAGGATCAGCGTGGCAAGGACGCATATGCCGTCGGGCCGTCTCACGCGCCGAGTCTCGCGAGCTTCGCGGGGGAGTTCAAGACGGCGACTGGCTCTACATCGGCGACAACGGCACCGAGATCCGCCAGTGCAACTAAGACGTCAACGAGAACGTGACGGTGCGGGTGTGCGAGGCCCGCTACAGCGGGGGCACCCGCTACGGCGACTGGTACTGCAGCGGCTCGGCCAAGTCCTGACGCGGCCCCGCCCGCGCCCCGTGCCCGGCGAGGGCGGGCGCGGGCGGGATGCGGCCGGATCACCGGTGCGGGGGCGGGCCGGCCGCTCCGTCCGTGCCGGTGATCCGGCCGCTCGCGGTCATGCGCGGGCGGTCATCCGCGCGCGTTCACCCGCTCCGCGTCCTTCGGGGTCACGTCGCGCAGCAGGCAGGTCAGGCGGGCGGTGCAGACCCGCTTGTCCTGCTCGTCCGTGATGACGATCTCGTACGTCGCCGTGGAGCGGCCCCGGTGCACGGGCGTGGCCACGCCGGTGACCAGGCCGGAGCGGACGCCCCGGTGGTGGGTGCAGTTCAGGTCGACACCGACGGCGATCTTGGAGCTGCCGCCGTGCAGCATCGAGCCCACCGAGCCGAGGGTCTCCGCCAGCACCGCCGAGGCGCCGCCGTGCAGCAGCCCGTACGGCTGGGTGTTGCCCTCCACCGGCATCGTCCCGACGACCCGCTCGGCCGACGCCTCCAGGATCTGCACGCCCATGCGCGTGCCCAGATGGCCCGCCGAGAACAGCGCCTGGAGGTCCACGCCGAGCGCGGCGTACTCGTCGATGACCTCCTGCGGGAACTTCACCTGCTGCTGCTCGCCCATGGGTCCGGCTCCGTTTCGTCGTGATCGCTTTCGGCGCTGTGCGGCGCTCTGCCGCAACTGCTCGGCTGAGCAAACGCTCAGTCGGCCGCCGATTGTTCCAGACGGACCACTACGGACTTACTGGCCGGGGTATTGCTGACGTCCGCCGTGGCGTCCAGCGGCACCAGCACATTGGTCTCCGGGTAGTACGCGGCGGCGCAGCCGCGGGCCGTCGGGTAGTGCACAACCCGGAAGCCCGGCGCCCGGCGCTCCACCCCGTCCTTCCACTCGCTCACCAGATCCACGTACGAGCCGTCCGCGACCCGCAGCTCCCGCGCGTCCTCGGGGTTGACCAGCACCACCCGCCGGCCGTTGCTGATGCCCCGGTAGCGGTCGTCCAGGCCGTAGATCGTGGTGTTGTACTGGTCGTGCGAGCGCAGCGTCTGCAGCAGCAGCCGGCCCTCCGGCACCCTCGGGTACTCCACGGGCGCCGCGGTGAAGTTGGCCTTCCCGGTGGCGGTGGGGAAGCGGCGCTCGTCGCGCGGGGCGTGCGGGAGCGCGAAGCCCCCGGGGCGGGCCACCTTCGCGTTGAAGTCCTCGAAGCCGGGGACCACCCGCGCGATACGGTCCCGGATCGCCCCGTAGTCCCGCTCGAACTCCTCCCACGGCACCTTGCTGTCCGCGCCGAGCACCCGCCGGGCCAGCCGGCACACGATCGCCGGCTCCGACAGCAGCCAGGGGCTCGCCGGCTCCAGCCGCCCGCGGGAGGCATGCACCATGCCCATGGAGTCCTCGACGGTGACGAACTGCTCCCCGCCCGCCTGCACATCGCGCTCGGTGCGGCCCAGCGTCGGCAGGATCAGCGCCCGCGCGCCGGTGACCGTGTGCGAGCGGTTCAGCTTGGTCGACACATGCACCGTGAGCCGGGCCCGCCGCATCGCCGCCTCGGTGACCTCCGTGTCGGGGGAGGCGGAGACGAAGTTGCCGCCCATGGCGAAGAAGACCTTGGCCTCGCCGTCGCGCAGCGCCCGGATCGCCCGGACCACGTCGTAGCCGTGCCGGCGGGGCGGGGCGAAGCCGAACTCCTTCTCCAGCGCGTCCAGGAAGGCCGGGGAGGGCCGCTCGAAGATGCCCATGGTGCGGTCGCCCTGCACATTGGAGTGGCCGCGCACCGGGCACACGCCCGCGCCGGGCCGGCCGATGTTGCCGCGCAGCAGCAGGAAGTTGACGATCTCCTTGATGGTCGGCACCGCGTGCTTGTGCTGGGTGAGGCCCATCGCCCAGCAGACGATGGTGCGCTTCGAGTCGAGGACCATCCGCAGGCAGCGCTCGATGTCCTCGCGGGTGAGCCCGGTCGCGGCGAGCGTCTCGTCCCAGTCGGCGGCGCGGGCCGCCTCGGCGAACTCCTCGAAGCCGTGCGTGTGCTCCCGCACGAACTCCTCGTCGACGGCGCCCTCCGTCTGCAGGATCAGCTTGTTGAGGAGGCGGAACAGCGCCTGGTCGCCGCCGATGCGGATCTGCAGGAACAGGTCGGTCAGCGCGGCGCCGGCGGTCAGGCCCTTCAGGGTCTGCGGGTTCTTGAAGCGCTCCAGGCCCGCCTCCGGCAGCGGGTTCACGCTGATGATCCGGGCGCCGTTCGCCTTGGCCTTCTCCAGCGCGGTGAGCATCCGCGGATGGTTCGTGCCCGGGTTCTGCCCGGCCACGATGATCAGGTCCGCCTTGTAGAGATCGTCCAGCAGCACGCTGCCCTTGCCGACGCCGAGCGTCTCGGTCAGCGCCGAGCCGGAGGACTCGTGGCACAGGTTGGAGCAGTCGGGCAGATTGTTGGTGCCCAGCTCCCGCGCGAAGAGCTGGTAGAGGAACGCCGCCTCGTTGCTGGTGCGGCCCGAGGTGTAGAAGACGGCCTCGTCGGGGGAGCCGAGCGCGGCGATCTCCTCGGCGACGATGTCGAAGGCGCGCTCCCAGGTGACCGGCTCGTAGTGGGTGCCGCCCTCCGGCAGATACATGGGGTGGGTGAGCCGGCCTTGCTGCCCCAGCCAGTAGCCGCTGCGCCCGGCCAGCTCGGCGACCGGGTGCTCGGCGAAGAACTCGGGCGTCACCCGGCGCAGGGTGGCCTCCTCGGCCACCGCCTTGGCGCCGTTCTCGCAGAACTCCGCCCGGTGCGGCCGGTCCGGCTCCGGCCAGGCGCAGCCCGGACAGTCGAAGCCGCTGCGCTGGTTGACGCTGAGCAGCGTCAGCGCCGTGCGCCTCACGCCCATCTGCCGCTGGGCGGCGCGCAGGGTGTGTCTGATCGCCGTCAGCCCCGCGGCCGCGTGCTTCGGCTCGGCGACCTGCGGCGCGTCCTGCACCGGATCGGCCTTCGGCGGCTTGGCGGCCATCGCGCACTCTCCTTCGGGTACACGTGTGAGGTACGTCTCCGATCCTCGCACGCGGCACCAGCAGGGCTCAGCCCCCGGGTGGGGGGACCCCTGCGGCAGTGCGGTGGGGCGCGGCCGTGCGGTGGGGCGCGGCGGTGCGGTGGGGGAGGCGTGGCGGTGCGGCGGGGCCTCGCGGCGCGGCGCGGCGGTGCGGTGGGGGGCGCGGCGGTGG